>JBDTNJ010000213.1:0-8914 GCA_039933825.1 Luteolibacter sp. | reverse complement strand
ACTATCCGGGCTGATTTTTCAAGCAGTGGAAAAAGCGGGCGATTGAATAATTGCCCGCTTGCTGCGTACTGTCATAGCCTCCCGGCGATGAGAGCCCTCCGCATCGGTCTGTTTTTTAGTGCAATCGCTTTTCCCGCATGGGCGGTCGAGCCCACGCTTCACCTCGATCTCGGCGCAAGCACGGGCATCGATCTGTTTCTCGTTCCTGCTGGAGAATTCCTCCAAGGCTCGCCGGTCTCAGAACCGGGGCGTGGCAGCGATGAAACCCAGCGGAAAGTCCGCCACACGCCGGATTTGTATTTCTCCCGCACGGCCATCACCCGTGGCCAATGGGAGCGCTTCATCGCGGAAACTCACTACCGCACTGAGGCCGAAGTCGGTGCCAGCGGCGGCTATGGTTGGGATGGAAATGCGCTGGTGCAACGCAAGGAGTTCTCCTGGAAAACTCCCGGTTTCCCGCAGGATGCCACGCACCCGGTCTGTCTCATCACGTATGACGATGCCAAGGCGTTCTGCCAATGGCTCGAAAAGAAAACCCATCGCAAAACCACGCTGCCCACCGAGGCCCAGTGGGAATACGCTTGCCGCGCCGGCTCGAGCACTCCTTGGCATTCCGGTTCCGAGTCCGATGCCTGGCACAAGGGGAATTCCGGAAACGGCACTCATCCCGCGGATTCAAACGTGCCTAACGCATGGGGCCTGGTCATCGGCGGAAATGTTTCCGAATGGTGCCTCGATTGGTATGGCCCTTATGAGACCTCTCCTCAAACCGATCCCCGACAGGGAAATTCCAGCCTTAGCGACAAAGCCCGCCGCGTCCTCCGTGGTGGCTCATGGAACCGCGATCCGAAAAACACCCGCTGCGCCGCCCGTTTCCGAGCCGATCCAAAGAGCCGCAATGCGGACATCGGATTCCGTATCGTCTGTGCGACTAGCGAGCTGCCGGCCGTCTCCGAAATCCCTATCAGCGCCCCCGCTCGCGTCACGGAAGATCCAGCTTCACCCCGCAGCACGCCGATCGAATCTCCGTTCAAGCATTCGGACGACTTCGTGCCGGACCCTGTCAGGTTTGAGCGGACGTCCACTTCTTTCGGACTACGCGGACTGGTCTGCTTGCTGATTCCCGTCGGACTCATTATCGCCCTCATCCGCTTCGCCATGCGTGGGCGCGGCACCGGCTCTCCTTTCTCCTCGCTGCCGTCCCGTCCCATGCCTCCGCCTCTCAATCCGGCGGTCCGGATGGTGGATAACGGATTTTGGATCAATTCAAATTGGCCGGTCGGCACGCCCATCCATTTGAGCTATCTGCTGAATGGCATCATGGAACAACAGACGCTGGTCTATCAACCAAACAGCCAGGGGCAGTTCGTGTTCACCGGCGAACGTCCTGAAAAGGTCACTATCTCCGGCACCGGCACACAGCCGCCGCCTTTGCGATCCATGCCACCTCCGATGCGCTCGTCGATTCACGGTGCGCAATATTCCAGTATGAACCAGCCATCGCACCGGCCGTCCGCCTATTGATCCATGCGGGCGTTAGTTTTCTTCGCGGATGCCCGTCTCCCATGGCTGGCTGCCAGATCCGTCCGCAGTTTGAAGGCTGCTGGATTTGATGAAGTTCGCATCGCTAATGAAATTGATGGAGATTCACCCTGTCTGCTTCTCCGCGCCGGCCTCGTTCTGAATGATCCCTCATCGTTCCGCCCGCCGCCGGAAATGGAAAATCTGATAGCGGTCGGGTTGCCTGTCAGATGGGATGAAACTTCCGCGTGGTCCCGGTTCCAATCGGAGCACGGTGGCCACTACCCGGTTGACGATCTGCCGCCGCCGCTTTGCGAATGGCATTCGTCCGGTATCAACGCGATGGCGCGACTCCATGGAATGCTATTAGAAAAAACTCCACTCGTCGTTCACTGGCCGCGGATCGATCACACGCCGGACGATCCGCGACTGTTTGTGATGGAAATAGTGACCAGCCTGCAACACGGCGGGGCGGAACGCATCGCCTGCGATCTCGCGGAAAATCTTCCTCACCACAGTGTGCGATCGCGCCTCGTAGTTTTAGGAAAGCCACACCGCACCCCATTGATCACGCCCGAGGACGCACTCGATCTCTCGCATCTACGCCGCAGCGAACGCGCCGGGTTTCTAGCAAATTGTGCCATCGCTACGGGCGCGGATGTGTTACATGTCCATCTCACGAACGCCGATGAGACCCGCGCTTTGTCAGGATCTGGCATTCCCGTGATCGCCACGGTTCACAACTCGCGTGCTGGCTGGCCACTCGGTTGGGATACTATAAAAGCAGGTGATGTCAGCATGCTTCTCGCCTGTTCACAAGCCGCCGAAGCCGAACTGCGCCTAGCCCTCCCAGAAATTCCAGTCCGCACTGTTTGGAACGGAATCCAACCGAATGATTTTCCAGAAAGCCCGCGCCCGCAGACTGGACATCATTTCACGCTCGCCTGCGTTGCCAATCCCCGACCGCAGAAACGGATGGAACGCCTGCCGGAAATCCTGGCTGCGACCCGTGCCGAGTTTATCGCACGCGGCATCACTGATCCTATCGTAAAACTGATCATCGCGGGTGAAGTCTCCGCCGTCCTTCCTGAAGCAATGGAATGCCGCAATGCCGTGGATCATGAAGCCGGGAAACATGGAGTCACGGATTCCATCACTTGGACTAACGGCCAGTGCCCGGTCCGCGAGATTTTGGAAAATGCCCACGCGCTTGTGTCATGCAGCGCCCACGAAGGACTCAGCCTCGCTCACCTCGAAGCGATTTCCTCCGGCCTGCCCGTCATCGCTTGCGACACCGGCGGCACCCGCGAACTCGCATGGAAAAATCCCGCCGTCACCTTGCTTCCCGCCCAGGCAAGCGCCGACGATTTCGCCCGCGCCATCGCAGATGCCTTGCTCACACCACCACCTTCCGGGCATCGGCTGATCTGGGAAGATTTTTCTACCGACCGCATGACTCGCCGGGTGGCCATCCTCGCCCGCCAAGCTGCGTGCCGACCCACTATTCTCGGCGAAACGCTCTGGTTCATCATCAACAATCTATCCATCGGTGGCGCGCAGTCGTCGCTCCGGCGACTGATCAAGGAGGTTTACGCAAAAGGCCACAAAGTCCGCGTTGCCCTGCTTCAGGAATATCCGGAGCATCCCACGCCGGGACGTGAGGATCTCATCGCCGCTGGGATCGACGTGTTTGTGCCTCCACCCGCCGGACTGATAGAACCCCAGGAGGCGGTCGATCTGATTCTCTCAGAAATGACCGCCGATCCACCTGCCGCCGTGGTCTTTTGGAACGCGATCATGACGCACAAGCTCCTGCTCGCCGACGCGCTTCCGTTCGCCAAAGTGTATGACATTTCACCAGGCGAGATGTGGTATGCATCGCTGGAGCGTTTTCTGGAAAATCCTCTGCCCGGCATCCCTTGCCGCACTGCAGCGGATTATGGAAAACTGTTGGAAGGCATGGTCGTGAAATATTCTGCGGAAGTTCCCCAAGCCGAAGCGCTTGGAGTTCCCGTCACCGTCATTCCCAACGGTGTCGCATTACCAGAAGCCCGGCAATCACGTCCCACCGGGATTCCATTCGTTTTCGGCACCGCTGCTAGAATCAGCCCGCAGAAACACTTGGACGAATTGATCGAAGCCTTCCGCCTTGCGCTTCCTTCATTACCGGATGCCGTCCTGCGCATCGCCGGTGGTGTGGAAACCGGAGCGGAGGAATGTGCGGCGGAATTGAGAAAAATGTCGGAAGGCCTGCCGGTGGAATGGTTGGGAGAAATTCACGGGCTGTCGGAGTTCTATCAGACTTGTGATGTCTTTGTGATGATTTCCGATCCCGCGGGTTGTCCTAACGCTTCGCTCGAAGCGCTTGCCGCCGGACTTCCGGTGATCGCCACGGACGTCGGAGGCGCATCCGAGCAAGTCATCGATGGTGTGAACGGCCGTCTCGTTCCCGCGCGTGATGTCCGGGTCTTCGCCGCTGCGATGATTCAAATCTCCAACGATCCCCGCCACGAATCCATGGGCCACGCCGCCCGCGAACACATCCGGCAGAGTTTCAACCTAGACCGCATGACGATGGACTACCTGAGGCTTTTCACCGGCAGTTTGTGAAAACTTTCACACTTCCCGGCTTGGCAGGAGCGGAGAGCTGGATAGTTTTCTGGAATGTCAGAATTCCACCATGTCCCGGAAGGTTATCACTCGGTCACTCCATCGCTCACCTCGAAAAGTGCTGATGCCTCGCTGAAATTCTACGCCGCCGCATTCGGTGCGGTGGAACATTTCCGCCTGCCGGACGAGAAAACCGGCGGCGTCGCCCATGCGGAATTTGAAATCGGAAACTCCATCATGATGATTTCCGACGAGTATCCGTCGTTCGGCTCTTTCGCTCCGGAATTTGCGAAGGGCGGCTCGTTCATGATTTACGTGACGGACTGCGAGGCATCATTCGCCCAATCCATCGCTGCCGGAGCCACCGCGCTCACTCCACCGACCGATCAATTCTGGGGCGACCGCACCGCGATGGTGGCCGATCCATTCGGCTATCGATGGACCGTCGCGCAGAAAGTGTCATCTCCCACACCCGAGGAAATGGCGGAGGGGATGAAGAAGTTCTGTTCGTGAAATCAGACGTCGCAATGCGCGATTTCCGCTGCGATGAAGCCGCGTTCGAAGGCGATTCCCTCCTCCGTTCAACTTCCCGCTTTTCCCAAACTTTCTCCTTCTCTCAGAGCTGTTGATTGTTAGCCTACAGGTCAACGCATGCACTGGACCGAACCTGCTACTTCCGAAGATTCTCACGCCGAGCTTGAAAAGAAACTCTGGGATGCCGCCAACATGCTCTGGGCCGGGGCGGATCTGAAACCTTCCGAATACTCGCCCACCGTGCTCGGGCTGATCTTCCTCCGCTATGCGGATGTGAAATTTTCCGCTGTCCAGGCGGAGCTGAAGCCCCAGGCCGGAGCGCGCCGCAAGATCGGCCCGTCCGACTACCACGCTGCCGGCGTCATCTATCTACCGGACGAGGCGCGCTTCGCCCATCTGCTTGCCTTGCCGGAAGGATCTGCTGTCGGCACTAGCATCAACGAAGCGATGCGGGCAATCGAGAAGGAGAATCCGGATCTCGCGGATGTTCTGCCAAAAACCTACCAGATTCTCGACAGCAAGACCCTGGCTTCGCTTCTGAAAACGATGGCCTCCATCCCCATGGACAAGGGCGGCGACACCTTCGGGCTGATCTACGAATACTTCCTCGGCAAGTTCGCCATGTCGGAAGGCCAGAAGGGCGGTGAATTTTACACGCCCACCTCCATCGTCCGGCTGATCGTGGAAATCCTGGAGCCCTACCACGGGCGCATCTTCGATCCCGCCTGTGGCTCCGGAGGCATGTTCATCCAGTCCGCCCGCTTCGTGGAGGCGCACCAGAAGAATCCCACCCAGGAAATCTCCGTCCACGGCCAGGAACGCGTCACCGACACCTCGCGGCTCGCCCGGCTGAACCTCGCCGTCCACGGGCTGAGTGGTGAAATCAAGCAGGGGAACACCTACTATGAGGATCTCCAGGACTCCGTCGGCCGCTTCGACTTCGTGATGGCGAATCCGCCCTTCAATGTCAGCAAGATCGACAAGGAGCGCCTCGCCGGAGATCCGCGCTATCCCTTCGGCATGGCTGCCATGCACCTCCGCCGCGAAGCATGCAGCTCGCAAGCAGGCCGAAAATGAAGAACCATGCCATACTACAGCTTCTCATCCGTTGCATGCCTGAATGGGAACCCAGACTTACCTGAATAGCCACAGACTTTCATTGCAAAGCGCCCGCCACCCAACTCGAAATTTTACCCTACCCTAAGGAAACTATATGGCTAACACAGAAATGATGATAATCTTGGCTAACTCCGAAAAAAAGGGGAACAAGTGTGTCGCCGGGAAGCGACTCACGATCAATGCGAACAATCAATACGACAGGCATGAGTGGATACGTCCAATACATCCTCAAACTGATGAAGGAGAAATTCCGACGGAATTGACTCTTTTGGCTGGGCATTCGCTCGCACCCTTGGATGTGGTTTCGATTGATTTCGATGGATCTGCGGAGAATCCAGATCACCCAGAAGATGTGAACATTAAAATCGGCAGTCCGTGGAAGTATCACCATCAGATAGAACCACAGTATCTGACGTATTTTTGTGATCAGCCCATTACGCTATGGGGTGCCGGGCAGGGCGGGATGGAAAGGCGGGTTCCTGAAGGCTTTGTTCGGCGCATGAATCCCTCATTCACACTATGTTTGATCCAGCCTCAGGGTCACTGTAGGGTTGATGCCTTTTATGAGCCTGGCTATCAGGGGGCATCCCCAAAATTTCGCAAGAGGCTGCACCTCAATCATAATGGCTCACCGCATGAATTCGACATTACTGATACAGCATTTATAGGGCGTCACGATTTGGCGGAGAAGGCGAGATCGGGAGGATTTAGCATGACATTGGACAATCCGGCTCAAACGTTTCTTTGCCTTAGCCTCACGCCGGCGTTTAGGGGGCATCACTACAAAATTGCTGCGGCTATTTTCGAACCATGAAATCGCTTTTTACCATCGGTCACTCGACCCACGAATTCGCCAAGTTTCTCGACCTGTTGAAGCAGCATGGGATTCAGGTGGTAGCGGATGTGCGCTCGCGTCCGTTCTCCCGGCTTTCATGGTTCTGTGGTCCGGCATTGAAAAAGGAATTGAAGGCGAATGGCCTGCAATACGTGTTTCTAGGGGACGAGTTGGGAGCGCGCAGGGTGGAAAGGGAATGCTACATCGGCCTGCGAGCGGATTACGATTTGATATCCCGAACTCTGGCATTCCAAGAAGGGATAAAACGTGTCCGCGAGGGCGTCGCCAAATATCGCGTGGCGCTGATGTGCGCAGAAAAGGATCCGCTGGATTGCCACCGGACGGTATTGGTCTGCCGGCACGCAAAGGAGTTTGCCGAGATTTTCCACATTCTTTCTAACGGGAGACTCGAACCCCATGCGGCTGCCGAGGAGCGGATGATGGCCCCATACGTCAGCCCCGAGGGTGACATGTTCCGCTCCCGCATCGAACTCCTCAACGAAGCCTACAAGCGCCGCGGAGAGGAAATCAACTACGTCGAACAACCCCAAACCTCGTCCGTTGTGAAAGACGAACCATGGAATGATGAATCCTGAAACCACCGTCCACACCATCGGCTTCACCAAGAAGACCGCCGCCGAGTTTTTCGAACTCCTCAAGAAGAGCGGCACCAAACGCGTCGTCGATGTGCGCCTCAACAACGTCTCACAGCTCGCCGGATTCTCAAAGCGAGACGACCTCAAATTCTTTCTCAAGGAGATCTGCGACATCGACTACATTCACGAGCCCCTTCTAGCACCAACCTCAGATATTCTGGATGCCTATAAAAAGCACAAAGGCGATTGGGGCATCTACGAGCCCGCGTTTCTCGACTTGATGAAAAAGCGGGAGATCGAAAAGCGGATTGATCCCGCGATGGTCAAGGGCGGCTGCCTGCTATGCAGCGAGGACAAGCCGCACCATTGCCACCGACGCCTCGTGGCCGAATATCTTACCAGGCAGTGGGGCGAGCTTGAAATTCGGCACCTCACATAAAGTATGAAATAATTTCGAACCTTTGATCTGAGGGTGATCAATTTCGGAGCAAATGAGGTCCACTTAGTTTTTCTGTAATACCTGTGAACGATCCCAAATTACATCACTATGTCCCGAGGTTTCATCTGGCGCGTTTTGCCAACGTCCGAGGTCATGTCTACACTCTTGATAAATCTAAAGGTAGGGTCTTTGCCGCCGGCCCGATGGCGCTTGCGGCAGAAACCCACTTTTACAAGCTGCCAGAATTTATAGGCAGTGAAGTCGACCCACTTTTCCTGGAAAAGCAATTCTCTGAGATCGAGGGAGAGGCGTGCAGTATCACGGCGTGTTGGCTCAGGCAGTTGGAGCGACTTTCTGCCGATAATCCTCCTACGCCCGACGGAAGGGATGGCTTGTCACGCGCCTTCAAGGCCGGTGAGAATCCTCTTCCGAAACTTGAAATACCCGCCGTAAACAGACAGATCATGTCGGACTTTATCGCACTGCAGTTCTTTCGAACTGCGGATGCACGCGAATTGCTAAAATTATTCACAGAGGCATCTGGGCGCTACCAAGAAGGGGTGAGTGATGATGAGGCACGCAGCCTTCAAGCAAGGATGCTTTGTCAGATTGGTGACGGAGAAGGCATCGTTTATGAATTTGCACGGCGCATAGAAAAGGGCGTTTGGATGATCGCAGAAAACCGGAGTGAAGTTCCATTTCATACTTCAGATACTCCCGTTTTGTTGAAAACACCCGATAATCGCAAGTGGTTAAAAGGACCTGGGATATTCGAGCCTGGGGTCTATGTGGTGTATGCAATAACGCCGAACTATGTTCTTTACTGCAAAGAACGAACATGGTGGCAAATGCTTGCCCCGCTCGATAACTGCTTGTCACCGGTGTTGATTAGTGAGGAAATGGCGCAGCATGAGAATTCAGGACACGCTGGTTTATCAGGGCGATTTGTTTTTTCACGCGCAGACGATTTCGATGAAGCAAAGGCATTCATATCTGATCCGGAAAATTTCCCATCGCTAGAGGTATTGTTGACTCCTGGTTCCTCCAAGGGGGACAAGTGCGAGCCATCAGCGGAAACTGCTGGGTGAAGATCACCGCTATGTGTTCACGCTGATCCACAAGTTCCGCACGGAGCCGGGGACGCTGCATCCGATGCTGTCGGACCGGGATGACATCATCGTGTTGACGGACGAGGCGCACCGCAGCCTGAGGCGGACCCCGAAATTCGGGCCAGGGGCTAAGCTATGATTGTGGTGGCCG
>JBDTNJ010000212.1:0-3304 GCA_039933825.1 Luteolibacter sp. | reverse complement strand
CCCCCATCTCGGTCATCGAGACGGGGGTTTTTAGCAAATGGGTCTGAACCGGGAAAATCAGGCTTCTTCCTTCGTGTCACCGGCATCCACCGAGATCACGAGTGTGGCGATCACATCAGGATGAAGGCGGACGGAAATCTCGGACTTGCCGGACTTCTTGATCGGCTTTTCGAGCTCGATGGCGTGGCGATCGATGACGATACCGGCGGCTTCGAGTTCCTTGTGAATGTCCATGTTTGTCACGGAACCGAAGGCCTTGCCACCTTGGCCGGTGGAGAGGGTGAACTTCGGTTTGATTTTGGAAATCTTGACGGCGAGTTCCTGGAAGCCGACGAGTTCTTCAGCTTCGCGGGCGGCGCGGCTCGTCTTGAGAGCTGCCACGTGGCGGAGATTCGACTTGCTGGCTTCAAATGCCTTGCCTTGAGGAATCAAAAAATTGCGGGCATAGCCGGCACGGACTTTGACGACATCAGCTTCGGCGCCGAGGCCTTCGATTTTTTCTTTGAGAATTACTTGTGCGTTGGCCATGGGAATCAGAGGTAAAAGTTCGTTTGGGGGCGGCGATTTAGGCTTCGATCAAAAATGAGTCAAGAAGAATGCAGGCATATTCCGCAGATAGGGTAAAAAATCATCATGGGTGAAGGAATTCCCGGGCCTTGAAACAATCCGGAGATTGCCGTCAGCCGCTGATCACGCATATTTGGGCCATGCAGGGATTTTCACATTGGCGGGACCGGGCGGAGATGCTGACACCACCGTTTCCGTGGGATCGCCCGCGCTGGCGGGATGGTGGAGGGCCTCCCGTGGTTCTACTCCACGGCCTGTGGCGAGGCTGGCGGGCAATGGAGCCACTGGCACGCGCACTGAAACGAGCCGGATTTTCCACGCTGAGCATTCCCTACCCGTCAGCCCGGTTACCCGTGGATGTGCTAGTCAGGCGCGTCCGGCAGGAAGTGGAAAAAATTTCGCGGGATCAACCGGTGCATTTCATCACCCATTCGTTAGGCGGAATTTTGCTCAGGGCGCTGCTGGTGAGCGAGGTACCGTGGCAGACAGGTAGGATTGTGATGCTTGCTCCGCCGAATGCAGGCAGCGAGATCATTGATTGGGCAGCCCGGCATCCCCTGCTTAAACGGGTGATCGGTCCGGCTGGCGGAGCCTTGGGCAGCGGCGGGCTGCCCAGCCAACTGCCAGCATTACCCGCCGGAGTGGAAGCTGCCGTGATCATGGGCAATCGCAGTTCGTTGCCCATTTTCAGAAAACTGCTCAGTCGGGAAAACGATGGCATTGTCTCTGCGGAAAAAGGCCGGATCGAGGGATTGCGGGGTTTCAGCGTCATCCAAGCAGATCATACGTTCATTCAAATGCATCCGGAAACCATCCGGCTGAGTTTGCATTTCCTTAGAACCGGCGAGTGGCAGGGCTAGTTTTGCAACTGGTTGAGCGTCTTTTTCTGAAACTGCTCATCCCGCAGTTTCCGGAGATATTCAAGATACCGCTGCTGGGCGATGAGGTCCGGGTCATTCGCAGCGGGCAATTCCTGGCCATATTTTTTCCACGGGCCATAAGGAACCTGGCCCGCTTCAACGAAGCGCCAATGGACTTTTTGGCCGGAACTCAGACCCAGATAGTCCCGGATAGAGGGTGAGAGATCGATCCCGGCAGCGCCGTTTTGGGTCGTTTTCGGTGGCTTGGGGCCAAAGACAAATTCCCAATCATCCGTCTCCCACGGCCCGCAGTCTTCCCACTGGCCGTAACAGCTTCGATTGCCGTAATAGATTTGGATCCAGCGGCCTTTACACACCGTTTTCCCCGGCTCCGGGCGCATCCTGGCGAACCATGGAATCACTCGCGCTGCCTCGGGTTTGTGAGCACTGGACCCGATTACATCGTTATACGGAAGGGCGATGTAAAATGGGTTGAGCTTGGGCACGAATGATTTCGGACGAAATTCTCCTGTCGTATGATTCGCGATCCGACGCGATGGCTCCGGGTCGTCATAACCTCCGAAATTGGATGACCACTGCTGGTCCCATGAGGATTTACAATTCGGCGTCGGGTTGCGGTCCGTCGGTTGTTCGCCGATCCAGAAAATCGTGCAGGTCACACGCGTTTTCCAAGGATAAAGAATCCTCGCCGTCTGGGTTGGCGGCGGCGCTGGAGCGACGGGCCGACCGCCGGTCGGAACAACCACCCGCGGCACCCTGACATTTGTTGAAGTCCCCTGCCCGGAAGCATCGGCCAATCCAGCGACCAACGCCGGAATAACAATACTCAAAATGGATGCATGAAGGGAAAATCGAAACATACAATGAATCCAAGGGAGATGGCTTCGGGCGCAGCCGTTCCGAAGGAGTGAACTAAATTCGCCCCCACGGCAAGCCAAAGGTCTGAAACCCGGATTGCATCGAGACACTTCAACAATACCGGCTGATCCACTAACTACTTCACTTTCCTTTACGAATTTCCCATGAGTCGGCCCCTTCAATCCCAAAATTGGGTCCGAATCACATGGCAAGTTCTTGAAGGTCCTTAATCGATCAGCTTCAATGAGTTGCTGTTATCGCAACCGCAACTTCCATGCCTTTTCCCGGAAATAAATTTATCAATGTTGAACAATTCGGGACGTGTGTTTACTTCATACATGGTGAAGGTTTTATCAAAATCTCTTGCGGCTGGGTCCGTGATGGCAGTTTCATGCACTGCATGGATCGGGGGAATTACACTGGCATTGGTGTATTTCCTCGAACTCTCGGCACGCACCGGCTGGGTCATTGCCGGCACTCTTGGGTTATCAACCATCTCAGCAGTGGCGTTCATCCTACACGAGTTAAAGCATGCAATGGAGGTGCCAAGTGACGTGGATCCTGTGGAGTTCTTCAACTTGCCCGTCCCGCCCCATCTCGATTCGCCCCCGGTTTCCTCGGAAATGGAAACGCCCGCCGCAACCGCGTTTCAGGTCCCACGTGGAAGTTGTTGAGATCCGGGGAGCGCCGGGATTGAGATCCACTTGTCCGATTCGGAAGCCGCAAGCCGCTTGATGAAAGTGGGTCCCAACATCGTGGTTTCCGAAAGGCATCGCGGCTGGCCGTGGTGACTGCTCACCACTACGCGAAACCCGCTGGTCATTTTACTGATCGTCCTGGCTTGCATTTCCTTTACTACCGGCGATACGAGGGCCGGTGCGGTAATGACTCTCATGGTGATCCTCGGCGTGACACGCAGATTTATCCAGGAATCACCTCGGCAAAGGATCTGTTTATCTCTCAAGCGGCCCTAACTGGAGAGTCGATGCCCGTGGTTG
>JBDTNJ010000211.1:0-4853 GCA_039933825.1 Luteolibacter sp. | reverse complement strand
TCTCAAGACAGCATCCTTTGGCGACTAGTAAGGGACTCTCGCTCAAGGAAATCCGTGCGGAGACCCTGCTCTGTCTCGGTGGCGACGGCCGCTCCAACCATCGCGAGACGATTTCCCAATTTTACACCGAGGAAGGGATCCGGCCGAGCAAGGTGCGGCAGGTGGATGGCTTCGACTCGATGGTCACGTTGATCGCCGCGGATCAGGGGATTTCGCTGCTTCCCCATGTGTTGGATCTGGCAAATCAGGATGTCATCATCATTCCCATCACCGCACCCAAAGCGGATCTCGATTTCCACATGTGGGCGGTCTGGCAGCGTCACCTGCCGTCGCACCACATCAAACACTTCGTCCAGTTGCTCGAAGACCGGGTGCAGGGGCACGAAGTTGAAACATCTGTCGCCGTAGTGTCGTGAAAAAACCCCATTCCGGAATCCCCCCTGAACCGCCTCCGCTTGCTCTGAACATGATGGGTGAACTGGAATCGTGTCCAAACTACGATCGCAAGTGAGTGTCGATTTTGGAAAGATGGGTCGGAATGACAAATTCAAGCTCTCCTTTCGCAAGAAACTTTCAATAATTACGTAGTCCTGCCGTTGAACGATGAGAACCGCCTGAACCCATGAGTAATACACCGACTTCTAGCCGCCGAAATGTGCTGAAACTCTTGGCCGCCACCTCGGTCGCCCCATTGATTCTTCCACGGAGTCTTTTCGGAAAGGATGCTCCGTCCAACAAAATCACTCTCGGCTGCATTGGTGTCGGTTGGCAAGGCGGAGGCAATTTGGACAACTTCCTCGCCCAGTCTGATTGTCGCGTAGTCGCCATCTGCGACGTGGACGAGACCCACCTCAAGGAAGCCATCGACAAGGTGAACGCCCACTACGGAAACCAGGATTGCAAAGGCTACAAGGACTTCCGCGAACTGCTTGAACGTAAGGACATCGACGCGGTTTGCATTTCCACTCCTGACCACTGGCATTCCATTCAGGCCATCGCCGCCGCCAATGCCGGCAAGGATATATTCTGCGAGAAACCGCTTTCCCACACTCTATCCGAAGGGATCGCGATGGTCGCAGCGGTGCAGAAAAACAAGTGCATCTGGCAAACCGGATCCTGGCAACGCAGCGTCGCGAGTTTCCGCTGGGCTGCGGAACTGGTGCAAAACGGCTATCTCGGAAAAGTCACTCGGGTCGAGGTCGGCCTGCCTTCGGGGCACACTGATTTCGCAAAATCCGGCAGAGACAAGCCCAACGGCCCTGTGCCTGCCGGAGTGGATTACGAAATGTGGACCGGCCCGGCGCGGATGATGCCGTTCAACCCCTGCCGTTTCCACAAGAACTGGCGCTGGAACTATAACACTGGCGGTGGCCAACTGATGGACTGGATCGGCCACCATTGCGACATCGCCCACTGGGGTCTCGCGAATCCGAAATTCGGGTGCGGCCCGGATGACGCGATCGGCCCGATGGAAGTATCCGCCACGGCCGAGTTCCCCGGCAAGGACGAGATCTGGAACACTGCAACAAAGTATCGCATCGAGTGCAAGTATCCCAACAACGTCGATCTCGTCATCGCCGGTGGCTACGATGAAATCGCAAGCGGTGCCAAATGGATCGGTCCTAACGGCTGGATCAGCGTGGACCGGGAAAAGTTCACCGCCTCGAACATCGACTGGATCCGGAATATTCAGGTGCTCGACAAAAAAGGAGAACTCGAAATCGCCCTTCACCGCAGCCCCGGCCACTTCCGCGAGTTTCTCGATTCGGTCAAATCCCGCAAACGCACGAGCACTCCGGTGGAGATCGCGCATCGCTCACAAACTCCCGGCCATCTCGGTTACATCGCATCGGTCACCGGTCGCAAGCTGAAGTGGGATGCCGAGAAGCAGGAAATCGCCGATGACGCGGAAGCTACCGCAATGCTCAGCGCCAAGATGCGCGCCCCCTGGCACATCTAACTACTTAGTCCTGCTACACGCAAGTGAAAGCCCCCCATGCTATCATTCAGGGGTATCGGCTTGCTCATGCCATTTTCCCACGTTGGCAGGAATTCGCCGAAAGTCGTTGGGGGCGGGGTATCGTCGAATGCTTTCACAAACGCGGACGAGCTTGCTAAACGGCCCCAAACTGGCATCCTAGGTCCGGTGGACCGTCATCGAGAAAAGGTCCGGAGAATTCAAAGAGATCCACCAAGGAATTCCATGCCGAAACGAATCACCAACATTACCAGCTCTCTCAAACAACTCGGAGAAATTCAAGTCACGGAGTGGGATTTCATGGCACTTCTGAACAAGGATATCAGCGAGCTTGAACTCAGCCACTCCTTAAGAAAGCTAGGGAACCTGAAAGTGATGGAGTGGGATTTCAGAACCGTCCTGCCTGTGGTGAACAAACTGGCGAACCAAGAGGTTGATTTCGTCGATCTGTTCAAACGGACGGCTCATTACAAGGTGATGGAGTGGGATTTCAAAAGCGCCGCGACCACGGCTGGCAAAACAACACCTCAAGTATCGGACAAGTCATTGCACAAGGGCCCGAGCCATTCGGAAATGCAGGCGCTCATGGTTCGTTTGAAAAATTTCCTCCAATATGTAGTCGTCAACCTGATCGATGAGCCGGACCACGCGCAAATCCGGATCCAGGAAATCGAGTCCGATGTGGTGCGCTTCAAACTGGTTCTCGTGAAGCGGGATGTAGCGATGCTGATTGGCATCGAGGGTCACACGGCTTCCGCCATCCGCAGCATCCTGAAAGAAACGGCAGCAATGCATGGGGTGCATGCATTACTGGAGATTCTATCGCATGAAGACGACATGAGAGAGGGAAGCCCATTGGTCATGAAGGGCGGATGAACCACAAAAAAGGTCCATAACCTAACCGAGCCTTCATCGGTTTGTTTTATTTTCCTGAAACCCGGATGCCGGACCTCAACCTACCCATCCGCGCTGCGGTTTGACAGGTGATCATCCCCTTCCCCGGCATGAAACCGGTCACTGCAAAACGCGCACGCAGCCGCCTTAAACTGATAGATCGATGTCATGACGGCCCATCCCTAACATCATTTCCTACCGCGCTTGTCGGCGGGTTTTTTCGGGGCGCGCGCGGCTGAATTGGCGGGATTGGCGGCGGATTTCTTCGCCTCCATTTCGCGGGTGCGCTTCCGCCAGTCACGAGCCGGTGCCTTTTCACCGGGCATGGGAGGTGGGACAGGCGCGTGGTAATCGAAGCCCCGCAGGCGCTTGCGATCGAGGCGCTGGGCGATGAAAAGTTCGAGAATCTGGAGCAAATTGAGATCTTGTTTGGGGACGAAGCTGATCGCCTCGCCCACAGCCTCCGCCCGTCCAGTACGGCCGATGCGGTGCACGTAGTCCTCGGGATTGACCGGGAAATCGAAATTCACGACGTGGGTGACCGCGTCGATATCGATGCCCCGCGCGACGATGTCGGTGGCGACGAGGACCTGGACCTTTCCGTCTTTGAAATCCT
Organism: Luteolibacter sp.; assembly: GCA_039933825.1. GTDB lineage: Bacteria > Verrucomicrobiota > Verrucomicrobiia > Verrucomicrobiales > Akkermansiaceae > Luteolibacter. The sequence goes on along the minus strand of JBDTNJ010000211.1, from coordinate 1,365 downwards.
GAAGCGCTTGGAGCCGTTGTTCCTGGGAGCGGCTGGAATGAAGCTTGGCGACTTTCACCCGGGCGAGCTTGAGAAAATTCGTCAGTTGATCCGCACCATCTTTCATCCGGACAAAGACAAGCACCCGTTGGAGTTTCGGCGAGTGGAGAAGCTCCAGCAGCAGCGCGTTTTTCAAATGCGCCGGGACTTCATAAACGCATTGGTCCACGGTGTCCGCCGGGTTCGAGCGCTTTCCGATCTGGACCATCTTCGGCTGATAGAGAAAGCGGCGGGCGAGGGATTCGACTTCTTTAGATAGAGTGGCGGAGAACATCAGGGTTTGCCGGCGCTTAGGCAAAGATCCGACGATTTTTTCTATATCTGGCAGGAAGCCCATATGCAGCATGCGGTCCGCTTCATCGAGCACGAGCATTTCGAGTTGGGAAAAATCGAGCTTCTGACGGCCTAGCAGATCAATCAAACGCCCGGGTGTGGCAACGATGCAATGGACGCCTTTGCGCAGCGATTTGATCTGCGCTTCCTCGTCCACTCCACCGTAGATGGCGGCCACGCGGATCGGCATATACTGACCATAATCACGGATATTTTCCATGATCTGGACGGCGAGTTCCCGGGTAGGTGCGAGGATGAGGGTTTTGGCTCCGCGCGGCGGGCCCTGGCGATTCGACTGAGCAAGGCGGTGAAGCATCGGCAGGACAAACGCTGCGGTCTTGCCGGTGCCGGTCTGGGCAATGGCAATCAGGTCGTTTCCCTGCATCACTTTTGGAATGGCCGCCGCCTGAACAGGGGTCGGGCGGGGGTATCCTGCTTTTTGAATGGCGCGGAGGATCTCGGCCTCAAGTCCGAAGTTGCTGAACGGCATGTGCGGATCTTAAGCCGCTGGAGCCGGTGATGGCACGGATTAAAATGGGTAACAACGTAAGTCCCCCTACTCACTTGCCCCGTGTGCCGCTTGAGGAAGCAGCACATCGAATTTCATGCCTTTCAGATTCGCCCGAGTTGCAGCGGGAAAGTCAACTGCCTGGATGAGCAGTTTGATGATTTTCGCACCTGCGGAACGCGGATCGTCGATCACGCTGTCCACCAATGCGTGATTCACTGATTTTCCGTCGGAAGAACGAATCGGAAGCAGGTCGTTAGGTGAAACGGCATTAGCGATAGGGGCTGGCACACTGATAGGGAAAGCAAACGCGCTGTCATTGCTGATCGTGAAGACGTGGGTCGCGAAATTGACGTTCTTCCCAAGCTCTGTTACGACTTCGGAAACCGTGCCATCCACGGGAGCCTTGAAAAACCGGTTGTCGTATTGCGCTTTCCAGTAGTCATATTGAATTTGCTGCACGTTCTCGGTTTCCAACTGCACTT
>JBDTNJ010000210.1:0-6495 GCA_039933825.1 Luteolibacter sp. | reverse complement strand
CGGATTTCCTTGAGCGAGAGTCCCTTACTAGTCGCCAAAGGATGCTGTCTTGAGATCGCGATTCCGTAAATCGAGTGGACCACGCACAAGCTACGCAAGCTGGTTATATTCAGCACATCTTTGCCGTAAGCGAAGCCAATGTCGATCCGGCCCTTGGCAAGCGCATCGAGCTGCTCCAACGGTAGCATCTCCACGAACGCCACCTCCACCCCCGGATACTTTTGGTGGAAAATCTTCAGCGTTTTCGGCAGGAAATCCGTGGCGATGATTCCCACGCTGCCAATCCTCAGTTTTCCGCGGTGGCCGGATTGTGCCTGGCTTGCGCGTTCGATCGCATTCTCCGCCTGGATCAGGAGCTTCTGCGAGTCTTCGAGAAACAATTCTCCGGCCTTCGTCAGGGAAACGCTCACCGTGTCTCGTTCCAATAACTTCACGGAGATCTCGTCTTCCAGATCCTTCACCTGCTTGCTGAGCGCCGGGCGGCTGATATTGAGGCGCTGCGCCGCCTTCCGGAAACTCAATTCCTCCGCGACCGCCACAAAGTATCTTAAATGCCTTAGTTCCATCCCGGGCGACTGGTAATCTAAAGTTACCAGTATGGAAACATCAAAGTCATTCCGATTTCGAAAAATCAGGCGATAGATAGGCTCTCCCAAACTTTCGTCCGATCCAATCCCGCTCACCGACCATGCGCCCTATTTTTTTCCTGCCCTTGTCCGTCATTTGGCTGTGCCTCCCGAGTTGCAGTAAAAAGGCCCCGGCCAAGCCCCCTCAAATGCCACCTGCTGCCGTTTCGTTTCTTCCCGCCGCAGTGGAAACCGTCACCATTACCCGCGATTTACCCGGCCGGATCGATGCCCTGCGCGTCGCGGAGATCCGGGCCCGGGTTTCGGGCATCCTTCTGAAAAAAACCTTCCAAGAGGGCGCGGATGTGAAAGCCGGCGACGTGCTTTTCCAAATCGACCCCGCGCCACTGCAAGCCGCCCATGACAGCGCGGCGGCGAATCTCGCCCGCGCCGAAGCGAATTCAAAACAAGCCGAAAACCAAACCACCCGCTTCCGCGAGCTGGTCGCGGTCAATGCCGTTAGTAAGCAGGACGCCGACAACTCGGAATCCGCACTAACCATCGCCGCTGCGGAAATCCTTGCCGCGAAAGCCGCTCTCTCGACGGCCCAGCTCAATCTCGATTACGCCACCGTCACCGCTCCGATCTCGGGCCGCATCGGCAAGGCGCAGGTGACCGAAGGCGCGCTCGTCGGTCAGGGAAATGCCACCCTGCTTGCCATTATCCAACAGCTCGATCCGATCTATTTTGACTTCACTCAGTCCAGCAGCGATCTCATCGCCCTGAAGAAATCCGGAGCGCCGCAAAACAAGGCCACGCTCCTGCTAGAGGATGGCAGCGAGTATGAATTCCCGGGCCACATCCTCTTCTCCGAAGCGTTCGTGGACGAATCAACCGGCATGGTATCCCTGCGGGCGGAGTTCCCCAATCCCAAGCGGGACCTGCTCCCCGGCATGTTCGCCCGGGCGCGCGTCGTCCAGGCAGTGCGGGAAAACGTGATCACCATTCCCCAGCGCGCCCTCACCCGCGGAGCAGGCGGAGCGGGCACACTCATGGTCATTGATGATTCTAACCATGCCCAGCCTCGCGTGGTGCAAACGGGCGAGATGACCGGCGACAAATGGATCGTGAACTCCGGGCTCAAAGCCGGCGAGCGCGTCATCATGGAAGGCCTGCTAAAGGCGAGACCCGGTGCACCCGTGGTCCCGGAGCCGTTCGTTCCGGCACCGAAACCCGCCAGCACCCCGAAAAACTAATTTCCCGATTTCATGGCTCAATTCTTCATCGACCGCCCGGTTTTCGCCTGGGTGATCTCCATCCTCATCTGTGTCCTCGGTGGCATCGCCATCACCGGACTTCCTGTGGCGCAATACCCGAGCGTCGCCCCGCCATCCATTTCTATCACCGCCAACTACGCGGGTGCTTCCGCCGAAACGTTGAGCGATACGGTGACTTCTGTGATCGAGCAACAACTCAACGGCATCGACAATCTGCTCTACATGTCGTCCGCGAGTGATGCGAACGGCAATGCGGTCATCACCCTCTATTTCAAACCAGGCACCAATCCCGACGTGGCCCAAGTGCAGGTGCAGAACAAAGTGCAGCTCGCCACGCCAAGTCTTCCACTCACCGTCCAACAGCAGGGCGTGGTGGTGGCCAAGGCGACGCGAAACTTCATGATGTTCATCTCGCTCTCCTCGGAAGACGAGAGCATGGACGCGATCGGTCTTGGAAATTACCTCGCCTCTAATGTGCTGGATCCGATCCGGCGGGTGGCTGGCGTCGGTGAGGTCATCCAGTTCGGCACTCAAAATGCCATGCGCATCTGGCTCGATCCAGACAAGCTCGTGAGTTTCAAACTCACCCCCGCCGATATCTCGGCTGCGGTCCAGGTGCAGAACACCCAAGTGCCCGTCGGCCAGCTTGGTCAGCTTCCCGCCGTCACTGGTCAGCAGCTTAACGTGATTTTACAAGGCCGCGCGACCCTTCGCGAGGTCGAGGAATTCAAGAACATCGTCCTCCGCGTGAATCCCGACGGCTCGCGGCTCTATCTGCGCGATGTCGCCCGCGTCGAGCTCGGCGGGCAGGACTACTCCATCAAGGCACGCATCGACGGCAAGCCCGCGAGTGCCGCCGCCGTCAAACTTTCGCCCACCGCCAACGCGCTCGACACCGCCGCCGCCGTGCGGAAAGAGGTGGAACGACTGAAGGAGTTTTTTCCACCGGGCGTAAAGGTGACCTATCCGCTGGACACTTCGCTGTTTGTGAAAATTTCCGTGGATGAAGTGCTCAAGACGCTCATCGAGGCCATCATCCTGGTGTTCCTCGTGATGTATCTCTTCCTCCAGAACATCCGCGCCACCCTGATCCCCACGCTGGTGGTTCCCGTCGCCCTGCTAGGGACTTGTGGTATCCTAGCGGCTTTCGGGTTTTCCATCAACGTGCTCACCATGTTCGGCATGGTGCTCGCCATCGGGATCCTCGTGGATGACGCGATCGTGGTGGTGGAAAACGTCGAGCGCATCATGAGCGAAGAAGGACTTCCCGCCAAGGAGGCGACGCGAAAAGCGATGGGCCAGATCACCAGTGCGCTGATAGGAATCACCCTCGTGCTCACCGCCGTCTTCATCCCGATGGCGTTCTTCGGCGGCTCAGTAGGCACGATTTACCGGCAGTTCACCATGTCGATGGTGTCGTGCATGTTGTTCTCTGTTTTTCTCGCACTTTCTCTAACTCCAGCGCTTTGTGGTTCGCTTCTGAAACAAGTCGATGCCGGACACCATCACTCCAAGAGCGGATTTTTCGGCTGGTTCAATCGTTCCTTCGATGCATTTACCAAGCGATACCAAAGTTGGGTCGGCGTGTTGGTGAAACGCAGTTCCATCGGCATCATCACCTTGATCGGCATCCTGTTCCTCGTGTTTACGCTGTATAAAAGGATGCCCTCCGCATTCCTGCCGGAGGAGGACCAAGGTTATTTCCTCACGCTCATCTCACTGCCCGTCGGCGCGACGGATGCCCGCACTGGCGAGGCACTGCTGAAGGTTGAGGAGTATTTTGCCAAGCAGCCGGAAATCGAACACTACTTCACCGTCGCGGGCTTCAGCTTCGCCGGGCGGGCGCAGAACTCGGCACTCGCCTTCATCCGCCTCAAGCCATGGGAAGAACGCGAGGGGAAAGAACATCACGTCCAAGCCGTCATCCAGCGCGCGCTCATGGGCCTCAGCGGGATCAAGGACGCGATGGTTTTCTCGGTCAATCCGCCAGCCATTCCCGAGCTTGGCACTTCGTCTGGCTTCGACTTCTGGCTGCAGGACGTCGGCGGTGTCGGCCACGATACGCTGATGGCTGCTAGTGGCCAGCTGCTGGGAATGGCCGCGAAAAATCCCGCGCTGATGCAAGTCCGCCCGCAAGGCTTGGCCGATGCGGCGCAAATGAAGATCGAGCTCGATCAGGACAAGGCCAGCGCGCTCGGCGTTTCGCTAGCAGACATCAATGCCACGATGCAGACTGCCTTCGGCTCCAGTTATGTGAACAACTTCGTCAACGGTCCGCGCGTCCAGCGGGTGATCGTTCAACTCGATGCGCCGTTCCGCATGACGCCGGAAGATCTCGGCAAGGTTTATCTCCGCAATAAAACCGGTGGGATGGTGCCCTTGTCCTCGTTCACTAACATTCACTGGACTTTTGGCTCGCCGCAGCTTCAGCGCTATAACGGCATCCCGTCGGTCAACATCGTGGGGGCCGCCGCGCCGGGACTCAGCTCCGGGGATGCGATGCTGGAAATGGAAAAAATGGCAGCGCAACTCCCCCGTGGCGTGGGCTTTTCGTGGAGCGGCCAGTCCCTGGAAGAGCGGATTTCCGGCAACCAGGCACCCATGCTCTACGGCATTTCCTTGCTGATCGTTTTCCTCTGCCTCGCCGCCCTTTACGAAAGCTGGTCCATCCCGGTTGCCGTGATCATGGTCGTCCCGTTAGGAATTCTCGGCGCGCTCGCGGCGGTCTCGTTCCGGGAATTGCCGAATGACGTTTATTTCAAGGTCGGTCTGCTCACCACCGTCGGCCTCTCCACCAAGAACGCGATCCTTATCATCGAGTTCGCGCTCGATCTCCAGAAACAAGGAAAAGGCCTGATCGAGTCCATCCTCGAGGCGGTGAAACTCCGCTTGCGCCCCATCCTCATGACCTCCATGGCGTTTATCCTCGGCGTGCTGCCACTGGTCATCAGTAACGGAGCCGGGTCCGCCAGTCAAAACGCGATCGGCACCGGAGTCGCCGGAGGGATGATCTCGGGCACCGTGCTCGCTATATTCCTCGTCCCCGTGTTCTACGTGGTTGTTAGCAAAATCGTCGCCCGCTTCACCGGAAAAAAAGGAGAATCCCATCATGCGTAAGTCATCTGTTACCACCCTTGCCGTCGCGCTTCTATCCGGTGCCTGCTCGCTTGTGCCATCACTTGATCCGGTGTCCGCTCCGGTGTCCGCCAGGTTCCCGGGGAAAACCGGCGGCGAAGTCTCTGCAGACATCGCCTGGCAGAAATTCTTCACCGATCCACGCTTGAGAAAACTCGTGGAAGCCGCACTGGCGAACAACCGCGATTTGCGGATCGCCACGCTGAACGTGGAGCAATCCCGCGCCCAGTATTCTATTTCCCGCAGCGAGCTCTTCCCATCGACAGGCGGGTTCGCCTCCAGTGAGCGCAAGCGCGGGCTCGGCCAGCCCGGCTCCAACAGCTCGGCGATGGTATCAGGCTCCTACGAGGTTTCCGTCGGCCTGGTTTCCTACGAGCTCGATCTCTTCGGTCGCGTGCGCAGCTTGAACAGTGCGGCCTTGGAAACCTACTTCGCCAGTGACGCGGCACGGGTCGGTGCGCAAATCTCGCTGGTGGCGCAAGTCGCTAACCAATATCTCGCCGAGCGGGCACTTCAGGAACAAATCTCGCTCGCGGAGCAGACTCTGACCGGCATGGACAGCGCCTACGATATCATGAAAAAGCGCTTCGATATCGGCACCGTCTCGGAGCTCGACCTCAGCTCCATGGAAATCCAGCGCCAAACCGCCAAAGTGGACCTCTCCACATTTCGCCAGCGCAGCCAGGAAATCACCAACTCGCTGGTGTTCCTCGCCGGCGGTTCGATTCCATCCGGTCTTCCTAACGGACGCTCGCTCGACCAGGTTGTGGTCGCCGAGGTGAAAGCCGGAGTTTCCTCAGACCTGTTATACCGCCGCCCCGACATCCGTGAGGCGGAACACCAGCTCCGCGCGGCCAATGCTAACATTGGCGCCGCGCGCGCCGCTTGTTTCCCTAGCATCACCCTCACTGCAAACGGCGGCACCGCCAGTCGCAGTCTTTCCAAGCCCTTCACCAGCGGCACCGGCACCTGGTTGTTTTCACCGGATGTGAATCTCCCGATTTTCGATGGCGGCGCCAACCAGGCGAACCTCAAATCTGCAGAAGTCGGCAAGAAGATCGCTATCGCCAATTACGAAAAATCCATCCAGACCGGCTTCCGCGAAGTCGCGGACGGCCTCGCCTCCCGCAGCGGATTCGCCGAGCGCATCACGGCCACGGAAAACCTCGTCGCCGCCCAACAAAAGCGGACCGATCTCGCCAGTGCCCGTTATGCAAAAGGCGTGGATAGCTATTTCGAAGTGCTCAACGCCACCCTCGATCTATTCAACGCCCGTCAGCGGCTCATCCAGCTCCGCCTCGCCCGCGCCGTGAATTCTGTGAATCTCTACAAAGCCCTCGGCGGCGGTTGGTGATGGTCTCCTAGCGAATTCCCGCCACCCGGCCAGTTAGCATACCGCCGCATGTCCGGAGTTGCGGATACGTGGCGGCGCTTATCAATGCCATCATCGCCTTCTCCCTTGGCCTTGGAGTAGTTCTCCACATGCACGTGGTGGCGGCGCTCGATCCCGCTCACCG
>JBDTNJ010000209.1:0-2987 GCA_039933825.1 Luteolibacter sp. | reverse complement strand
GACCAGCGGACAAGAAGGCATTTATCGCCAATGGTCCAGCGCGACCCGGCCGTATGATCAATTTGCGCGGCTGACGTTTGACGTCCGCCTTGACTCGTCCTCGACGGTTTTTGACACCATTTCCGACAACCTTTCCATCTGCGCGCGCAGCAGCGCAATCGTAGGGACGGGTAACGATTGCTCCTTTTTCATTCGCGCGTTCGGAGCCGCGAACGGCGCTCTGGGAGCTCGAGAATGGGGGGTCTTCAATGGCGATCCCGGTGTGGCGAACGCTTATGACGCTACCCTGTTCCGCCCGTCTGGCATGACCTGTCAGCCAGGAGTGACTTATACTTTCACGGTGGATCTCTATGCTGCAACCGCTGCAGGCACGACTGCGGGCAAGACTCACGGAACTTATGATGTCACTATTTCCGACGGGACGAGTACCGTGCAGGTCCTCGGCTCGGGCTTCCGCAGCGCTGCTTATACCAGCGGCGGTTACCTTTCGTTCTCCACGCAACAAAACGTGTCCACGGATAACCTGACTTTCTCCCTAGATAACATCGGGATGACGAATCTCAACGCGACTACGACCAGCCTGGTTTCCAATAACAACCCTGCAAGCGTGGGTGAGTTGGTTACCGTTAGTGCGACAGTTGTCGGCAGCGATAGCACACCAACAGGCGTGGTAACGTTTATGGACGGGACGACCCCGCTCGGAACGGGCAGCCTGGATGCTTCGGGCGTGGCTACACTTGCAACTTCCTCACTGGCAGCCGGTGCCCATTCACTCACGGCGAACTACGCCGCCTCCGCCACCTCGCTGGCGAGCACCTCGTCCTCGATCCAACAAAATATCCGCTATGATACGTCAGTTGATTTGGCCTCCAGCGACAATCCTGCGGACACGGGCGCAGCGGTAACATTGATGGCGACTGTTACGGCTGATGCAGGGATTCCTACGGGCAACGTGACGTTCTATAACAATGCCACTTCCTTGGGAACCGGGACGCTGAACGCTTCCGGCGTCGCCACGCTGACCACGTCAGTTCTCGCGGCTGGCCCGCACTCGATCACGGCTATCTATCCGACCAGTTCGATTTATGCTGGAAGCGTCTCGCCGGCAGTCGATCAGACGATTCGTTACGCAACGACGACAGCATTATCGACGAGCGCGAATCCGGCCAGCCCCGCAAGCTCGGTGACATTCACCGCTACGGTCAGCGGCGGCGCGAGCACTCCGCTAGGCACAGTGACCTTCCTTGACGGCGTTGACGCCATCGGCACTGAAATCTTGGATGGCCTTGGCGTGGCGACTTTCACGACTGCTTCCTTGTCGCCCGGTGCACACTCGATCACCGCCAGTTATGCTGCCAGCACCAGCCATTCGTCCAGTGTCTCCCCCGCCCTCGCCCAGACGATCCGTGACGCGACGAGCACGATCGTGGTGTCCAGCGCCAACCCCACGGTCACAGGTAATTCCATTCTTTTCACTGCAACGGTTAGCAGCACGGGCGGCATACCAACCGGTTCCGTGACCTTCCTGGATGGAGCCACGGTGATCGGCACCAGCGACTTGAACTCCACAGGCGAAGGGAGTTTTGTGACTTCGGCCTTGAGCGTCGGTTCGCATTCGATCACCGCGAGTTACGCCTACACCGCGAGCTATACCGCTAGCACCTCCGCCGTGCTGACCCAGACGATCACCGCCAGCACGACCGATATGTATCATGACTGGGCCGCTGGTTACCCGTCATTGACCGACACCGCTCCGACCAGCAACCCGGATGGAGATAGCAGCAATAACCTCCAGGAATACGCTTTCGGCACCGACCCGACCGTAGGTTCCTCCACTTCTATCAGCTATACAAACGGAGTCGTCACCGCGCATGGCCAGCCGACTACCAGTATCACCAATATCGCAAACAGCGTGAACTACCGCGCTGTCTTCGGTCGCCGCAAAGACTACGTGGTCGCCGGTTTGAACTACACCGTGCAATTCAGCGCGGATCTGGATGTCTGGATCAACAGCACTGATAGCCCGGCGGATATTGCCTCCGACGCCATCATCGATGCCGTGAGCGTTCCCTATCCATTATTCATTCAAACTTCGAGGGGCGATGTGAAACCGACCTACTTTCGCGTGGGCGTTTCGAGCAAGTGAACCGAGCAATGAAAATCCCCACCACCAGCCCTTTCCCTAGATCCGTCATGTTTTTGCGATCCGGTCATCGCCGCCGGAGCAGTGGTGAAGTTCAAATTGAGCATGAAACCCTCGTCATTGGGATCTTGAAACCCACCACCTCTAATTAATTCGCGCTGAATTCCGGCGTTATTCCCCACTATCCTTATGGCATCATCCGCTACGAAACCAGCTATCCGGGCCGAGGACCGAGTCCCGTTTTTGCTCAAGTGTGCCTACGGCTCTGGCAAAATGGTCGATTATTTCGGCAGCCAGTTGCTGAAGGTGCTCAGCGCCTCGATTTTCGTGACCGAGATGGGCATGTCGCCTGCCGGCATTGGCATCGTGTTCCTCATCTTCCGGCTTTGGGACGCGTGTCTCGATCCATTCGTAGGCTGGCTTTCGGATAACACACGCACCCGTTGGGGTCGTCGCCGACCCTACGTGCTGATCGGTGGTTTGCTCGTCGGCATGATTTTTCCACTGCTCTGGCTAGGTCAACCGGGTTGGAGCGAGACTTGGAAATTCGGTTACCTGATCGGCACTGGCCTCGTCTTTTACACCGCGTTCGCACTTTGGGTGATGCCATACAGCAGCATGCTGCCGGAGATGACGCCCGACACCGACGAGCGCACGAGCATCACCTCCTACATGTCCTTTTTCTCCACGCTCGCCGCCATTCTCGGTACCTGGATTTGGTGGATCACCCAGCTTCCGATTTTCAACGACCCGATCACCCACAAACCCGATTCCCTGCACGGCATGCGCATCGTCGGTCTGGCGCTCGGCATGTTGATCATGCTGACCAGCGTCCTGCCCGCAT
>JBDTNJ010000208.1:0-3028 GCA_039933825.1 Luteolibacter sp. | reverse complement strand
AAGCCGAACATGGCCATGATGCCGAACAGGATGATCGTGTTTACAATGAGCCCGATGATCGCGATGAAGCCGGACACCCGGTAGTAGGCGAGCACGAAAATGAAGGTCATTGCCAGCGAAAGCGCACCGGCCAGCAGCCCTTGGTGGATGACGGCGGCTCCGAGAGTGGGAGAAACCGTGCGCATTTCATCGACTACGAGCGGGTTTTCCAGCGGGTTCATCAGCGAGTTAGCGAGGCTTTGCACTTCGCCGGGTTCGTGGAGGCCTTCGATGATGAATTGTTTGCCGAGCGGGACTTGGTTGACGACTGGAGCACTGATCACTTCTCCGTCGAGCACGATGGCGATGCGATCCACGCCAGGGCGCATGTGCTGGGTGAGGGCGATCATTTTGTCAGTCCCATCACCATTAAGGATGATAGAAACTGCATCGGCCTGTTGGGGCGACGGGGTGGCGTTGGCGATGTCCGAACCGCCGAGAGCCATCCGGCGATTGAGTAGGATCGGGCGGGAGAATTCAGTCTTCTCGCTATCCTTGCTCTTCATTTTATAGGCGCGGTAGCCAGGAATAATCTCGCTGCCGGACAGGACGCGTTCCGCGAGCGGCTTCTTGTCCGGGCCGAGCTCGTCATTGCGCGGGCTGACTTCGCGGAGTTCCAGCTTGGCAACCTTTTCGAGGGTGGTGCGGATTTTTGCGGAATCTTCAGGAGAAACACCGGGCATTTGCACGAGGATGCCACTGCTGCCTTGGCGCTGGATGAGTGGCTCCGTGTTGCCCATGCCGTTGAGACGCTTTTCAATGACGGTGATGGCCTGATCTACCTGGTGATCGGTGATCGGCATTTTGTCGCCGTTGTCAGCCTCACGTTCCTGAAGGCGCAGGGAGAACGAAGACCCGCCCAAGATATCGATGCCGCCCTTCAGACGCTCTTTCGGCGGAGTAGCGGCGAGTATGCAGAGTCCGACGACACCGATCAACAGAACCGTGCCGACGTTGCGCTTCCGCCGCTCGATTTCGGTCGCGAAATACCAGAAAAATAAAATCATCAGCACGAATGCGATGATGAAAAGGGTCAGAGGATCTTCGTAAAAGGCGGTGGCGAGCATGATGTGAAAATGGGTGTTTGGCTCCGGAAACGGGGCGCGGAATCGGTGAAGTCAGGATGGCTTACTTGGCGGGAACGTCTTTTTTATGGACGGTCGCAATCGCGGGTTTGTCAAATTCGAGCATGGTGCCCTCAGCGACTTTGATGATGACGGTGCTTTCCTTCACGTTATGAATGATGCCGTGAATTCCGGAGGTGGTGACCACTTTATCGCCAGACTGGAGAGCGGAAATACGGGCGGCCATTTCCTTCCGCTGAAGCTGCTGCGGGCGGATCAGCAGAAAATAAAACATGACGACCATGAGGCCCATCATAATCAAGGGATTGCCAAGGATGCCACCGGAGGCGGCTGTGTCTGCGGCGAGAAATTGGGCGATGGAAGCGTGGATTGGAATCATAAGGAATCGGATCGAGTGTAGCGCTGAATGAAGGAGTCTTTGTAGGCGGAGTAGTTCCCCGCTGCGATGCCTTCCCGCGCCCCGGCGACGAGGGACAGGTAGAAATGCAGATTATGGAAGGAAAGCAACCGCAAACCGAGGATTTCGCCCGCGCGGAACAGGTGTCGCAGATAGGCGCGTGAAAATCCGGCGACATGCGGATGCGCACTTTCGCAAATCGGCCGAGGATCCTTGGCGTGAATCAGGTTCTTGATGTTGATCGGTCCATCAAGCGTCATCGCCATTCCATGGCGGGCGATCCGGGTCGGCATCACGCAGTCAAACATGTCCACCCCACGGGCGATCATTTCCAAAATCTGCGGCGGCGTGCCCAACCCCATCGCATAGCGCGGCTTGTCGTGGGGTAGGAATGGCACGGCATTTTCGATCGCCCGGAACATCTCGTGCTCGGGCTCGCCCACGGAAACCCCGCCGATCGCGTAGCCGTCGAAGCCCAGATCCACCAGCTCTCTGGCGGATTGTTCGCGGAGATCCGCATAGATTGATCCCTGCACGATACCGAAATGCTGCTGCCTGCCAGCACCGGAGCGAGGTTCATTCTGCGTGGCCCAGTCCTTGCAGCGCTTGGCCCAGCGGGTCGTCAGCGCGAGGGATTTGGATGCGTAGGCTTCATCACATGGATACGGCGGGCATTCGTCGAAAAGCATCGCGATGTCAGACCCGAGTGCGCCCTGGATTTCCATGCTGAGCTCGGGAGTGAGCAGCATTTTTGAACCGTCTAGGTGGTTGGAGAAACGCACGCCCTCTTCGGTGATTTTTCGAAGTTTTGCCAGCGACCAAACCTGAAACCCTCCGGAATCCGTGAGCATCGGCTTTTGCCAAGTGCTGAAACCATGCAGCCCACCCAGCTCGCGGATCAGCTCATGCCCCGGTCGCAGCCACAAGTGGTAGGTATTGCCCAAGATAATTTGTGCCCCGAGTTCCTCGACTTCCGCCGGATGCAGCGTCTTGACCGTTCCTTGCGTGCCGACCGGCATGAAAATGGGGGTTTCCACCGTCCCATGAGGCAAAACGAGACTACCGCGGCGGGCGGAGCTCTGGGAATCGGTGGACAGAACGGTAAAAGACACAGAAGGAGGCGGGAAATAGGCCAGAACTCCGCACGGGCCAAGCCCAAACACCAACCTTCCGGATCCGAAAAATAGTTGAAGAAATTTAGAAACATCTGCTCCCAAGCGGAGTTCTCATTATCAACAGAGGGTCTGTCATCTACGCCAGCTGGGAATTTTTGAATAATTTCCAGTGGCGCGATGTCTCTTTTGAGGTAACCTGCCCCGATTCAAAAACACAAACCAACCAACAATCCAGTAATATGAAACTCCTACTCAGCGCCCTTTGCGCATCATTCATGGTCGCCCCACTTGCCTTTGCCGAAGGTTGTGAAAAGGGCAAATGCGACAAGGACAAGGAAAAGCAAGAAGAAGGCACCTTCGCCGCCTGCGACAAATGCAAAAAAGGTGACGAC
>JBDTNJ010000207.1:0-3680 GCA_039933825.1 Luteolibacter sp. | reverse complement strand
TGGCATCGCACTCGCGGATGATGCGAAGGCGTTCAGGAGTGACCTCGCCGGGACACCTAACCGCCAAGCCGGGACCTGGGAACGGGTGGCGTTGGAGAATATCCTCCGGAATGCCGAGGGCGGTGCCGAGTTCGCGGACCTCGTCTTTGAAGAGTTCTGCGAGAGGCTCCAGCACCTTGCCTTCTGCCTGAAGTTCGAGAATTTTGGCAACCCGGTTGTGGTGGGTTTTGATGACGGATGCCTTTGACTTCGCATTCGAGGCACTTTCGATCACGTCCGGATAGAGAGTGCCCTGCGCGAGCATTTCCGCATCGCCCACGGCGTCCCAGAAAACTTCGATGAACATGTTACCGATGATCTTGCGCTTCTTCTCGGGATCCCCTTCGCCCGCGAGTGCGGTGAGGAATTTCTCCGAAGCATCGACTGTTTCGATTTCCAAACCGATGCGTTTGAAGTTTTCCTGCACCACGGCGGCCTCGTCTTTGCGCAGCAGGCCGTTATCGACAAAGATCGCGCGCGTTTTCACGCCGGCCTCCTTAAGTAGGACGGCGAGCACCGTGCTATCGACACCGCCGGATACGCCGCAGACAACCTGCTTGGTGCCGACTTTCGCTTGGATATCCGCGATCATCTCGCGTTTGAAATCATCAATCTCGAACGGGAGAAGATCGCCGGCGTGATCGAGGAAATTTTTCAGGATCTGCAAGCCCTCGTGGCTATGCGTGACTTCCGGGTGGAACTGGATGCCAAAAAACAGATCATCCCATTGCAGGGAAACCGGCGTGCCGTGTTGGTTGGAAGCGATGACCTTCGCACCTTCCGGTAGGATTTTCACCGTGTCCGAGTGACTCATCCAGACTTGCGAGCAGGCGGAAATACCTTCGTAGAGGCCGACGCTGGCGGCGGGAAACAGATCGGCCGGGCCATACTCACGGCGATTGCTGGCTTCCACGCTGCCGCCGAATTTGATATTCAGGAGCTGCATGCCATAACAGACGCCGAGCACGGGCACGTTGAAAGCCTTGAGCGCCTCGAAGTCGAGGTCCGGCGCATCAACCTCGCTGGTGCTTTTCGGGCCGCCGGATAGAATGATGGCTCCGGGTTTTCCAATGTTAGGAAAATCCTCGATGGCGTAAAGCTTGGCGAAAAATCCAAGCTCGCGCACCCGGCGGACGATGAGCTGAGTGTATTGTGAGCCGAAATCGAGAACGGCGACGTGATTGGTTTCGTGCATGTGGGAGAAAATTCTAAATCTTAAATTATAAACTCTAAACGAAGAAGTGGCGGAAGGGAGCCGTTCGCAGTGAAATTCCAATTCTTCGTTTAGAATTTCATGCTTAAGATTTCATGCTTCAACTCAGCTGCTGATAGTTGGTGGGCTCCTCGGTCATGACGATATCATGGACGTGGCTCTCGCGCAGCCCGCCGGCGGTGATGCGGGTGAAGTTGGCGCGTTCGCGAAGTTCCTGCAAAGTGGAGGCGCCGGTATAGCCCATGCCGGACTTGAGACCACCCATGAGTTGGAAAATAACATCGGACAGCGGGCCTTTGTATGGGACGCGGCCTTCTACGCCTTCTGCGACGAGCTTGCCCGAGCTGTTCTGGCCGTAGCGATCGCCCGCGCCTTTTTGCATCGCTCCGATCGAGCCCATGCCGCGGTAGGTTTTGAATCGGCGGCCTTGCGAATTCACCGTCTGGCCGGGGCTTTCGCGGGTGCCTGCGAGAAGTGAGCCCAGCATTACCAAATCGGCACCGGCGGCGAGGGCTTTCACAATATCACCGGAATAGCGGATGCCTCCATCGGCGATGACTTTCACGCCCGCCTCGCGGCAGATTCCCGCGACATTTTGAATCGCCGTGAACTGCGGCATTCCCACTCCAGAAATCACGCGCGTGGTGCAGATCGATCCGGGACCGACGCCGACTTTCACCGCACTGGCTCCCGCGGCGACAAGATCACGCGCACCTTGTTCGGTGACCACATTGCCAGCAACCACCGGAACGTTAGAAAGGGCACGGAGCTGGCCAATGACTTCCATCACGTGGCGGGTGTGGCCGGTGGCGGCATCGATGAAAAGCGCATCGGCACCCGCATCGATCAGGACCCGGCCACGATCGATGCAATCCGGGCCGACTCCGACGGCAGCCCCGCAGCGGAGTTGGCCGTTGTCGTCTTTCGCAGCATTGGTGAAAGTGATTCGCTTTTCGATGTCCGAGCCGGTGATGAGTCCGGCGAGACGGCCGTCCGGATGGACGAGAGGAAGCTTCTCGATGCGGTTTTGATAGAGAATGCGGCGCGCTTCTTCGAGGCTCGTGTTAGGCGGCGCGGTGATGAGTTTCCCCCGGGGTGTCATCACATCGGCGACCGTGGCGTCGGTCCGATCCAAATAGCGGACGTCGCGGCCGGTGACCATGCCTTCGAGGACACCATTGGCATCGATGACGGGGAATCCGGAGAAGCCGTTTTTGGCCATCACCGCGCGAACGTGGTCCACGGTGTCCTCCTTGCGGACGGTGTGGGGTTTTTGAATGACGGCGTTTTCCGAACGCTTCACTCGATAGACCATTGCCGCCTGTTCATCAATCGGGCAGGCCCGGTGGATCACCCCCATGCCACCTTCGCGGGCGAGTGCGATCGCCAGATCGTGCTCGGAAACGGTGTCCATCGCCGCTGAAACGACAGGCAGGAACAGGGGGATGCCCGAAGTGAGGTGCGTGGAAAGATCCGCTTCACCGGGTAAAACCGAGCTTAAAGCCGGCACCAGAAGCACGTCATCAAATGAAAGTCCGAGAGAAATCTCTGCCATGGCGGAGTCAATAGAAGCGACTTTCCCCGCGCAAGCGCGAATCTCCGGCCCGAAAAATTTCCGCTCAAGATCTTTGATAATCCGCCATTTTTTGCCGGATGAAATCGCTGATTTGGGTTCGCACCGTGCACGTCCCAACCGCCTAAAACGAGACGAAAGGCACAACCGGCCGCTCCGAGGCAAGGGCCGTCCCGAGTTTGGCGGTCGGCCTGATCCTGAATACGAGCGATAAATCACCAGCGGGAGACAGTACCTTACCGATTCCGTTTGCGCTCCTGCTCTTGGTTCTGGTCCTGCTCTTTCTTTTGCTCCTGCTGGCGTGATTGTTCCTGTTGTTGCTGGCGCTGAGATTCCTGCTGCTGTTGGCGGGAACGTTCCTGCTGTTGCTGGCGCTGCGATTCCTGCTGCTGCTCGCGGGCACGTTCCTGTTGTTGCTGGCGCTGCGATTCCTGCTGCTGCTCGCGGGCACGTTCCTGTTGCTGCTGGCGCTGTTCCTCCTGCAGCTGGCGGGCACGTTCCTGTTGTTGTGCCATCGCTTCGTTCTGGGCATCGCGCGCCTGCGCTGCCTGCTGCTTTTGCTCTTCCTGGCGCTGCTGCTGGAGCGCGTCCTGCTTTGCTTGCTCGCGCTGCATGATTTGTTCGCGTTGTTGTGCCATCGCTTCTTTCTGGGCTTCGTGCGCCTGCGCTGCCTGCTGCTTTTGTTCTTCCTGGCGCTGCTGGAGCGCGTCCTGCCTTGCTTGCTCGCGCTGCATGATTTGTTCGCGTTGTTGCGCCATCGCTTCTTTCTGGGCTTCGCGCGCTTGGGTCGCCTGCTGCTTTCCTGTCTGCTCGCGCATTGACTCTTGAGGTTTCACTGCGTCCGGCTGGATTTGG
>JBDTNJ010000206.1:0-17274 GCA_039933825.1 Luteolibacter sp. | reverse complement strand
CGAGTGATTTTTCTGGAGCCGTCGAGCAATTGATGGCGCGCCAACGCCGGCGTTCGCTGGTGATACTTCTCACGAACCTGCGTGGCGAGGACGGCAAGGAACTGGTGCCCGCACTCCAGGTTTTGAAAACGCGCCACCTCGTGCTTCTCGCCAGCATGCGTGAGCGAGTGGTGGAAGATGCGGCGACCCAACCGGTGGATACTTTTTCCACGGCTCTCAAGTTCCTCGCCGCGGATCGCTACATGCAAGAGCGCCGTGAAATTCTGGCAAACCTCGCCGCTCGTGGGATTTTGACGCTGGATTCCACCGCACAGCAATTCGCCGTGGCGTTGGCGAATTCGTATTTCGACATCAAAGCGGCGGGTAGAATCTAACGATCATATAACGCGATTGCGGTATGTCTTTGTGTCCGATTTATGGCACTCTCCTTTTCGTAAGGGATAGCACAACAAAAGCCCCCCAAAGGGCCCACGGGCATCGGAATGGGATCCGATGCCCGTGGTCATTTTAAGCCTCAAGGTGTGGGGATTTTCGCTCGGGTTGGTCTTGCCATTGCCGGGTTCCAAGCCATTCTTCGCGCCACTTATGATGCAGGCACTGATTGAAATGTGGTTTGGCTGGGTTCACGACTGGGGATATGGCGGCGTCGTTATTTTGATGGCCATGGAGAGTTCCATTTTCCCCGTTCCCAGCGAGTTGGTCATTCCCCCAGCGGCGATTCTCGCAGCGCAGGGTGGCAGCATGTCACTGCCAGGCGTGATACTTGCAGGGACTTTTGGCTCATGGCTGGGATCGGCGATTACGTATTGGACCGCTTTGTGGGTCGGGCGTCCGGTCGTAATGCGGTTTGGGAAATTCTTCCTGATGCCGCCGGAGAAAGTCGAACGGGCCGAGCGCTTCATGCACCGCTACGAGGGTGGCGGGATTTTCTTTGCTAGATTGCTGCCGGTCATCCGGCACTTGATTTCCATTCCTGCGGGCATGATTCGCATGGGGTTTTTGAAATTCAGCGTACTCACGGTGATTGGCTCCGCGCTGTGGTGCGGTGTGCTGGCCGTTTTGGGGCAAAAGGTCGGAAACACTTTGGAACCCGCACAATTGGAGGCACTTAAAATGGGTAAGGGTGTCGATCTCACCCAGTTGATTCACGCGGTGAAACACGAATCCTTGTGGATCATCGGTGCTGTCGCCGTGGTCTGTGTCCTTTATTTCGTCGGGATGCGGCTGACAGAGTCTAAAAAAGGCTGATGCCGGTTTCCTAACTGTGCTCCGGCCGCGGGTCACGCGTGAGCAGTTCCCGCATCGCGATCGGGGCTGGCTTGCCTTCGTAAAGGATGCTGTAAACGGCATCGATGATCGGCGTGCGCACGCCGGCGCGGCGGGCCGCTTCGTGGATGGATAGGGTGTTAGGAACTCCTTCGGCGACCATGCCCAGTGCGGCGACCGCTTCTTCGAGAGTTTTTCCGCTGCCGAGCGCGAGGCCCACGCGATGGTTGCGCGAGTGCTCGGAAAAGCACGTTACAATCAAATCACCCACGCCAGATAGACCTGCAAACGTTTCCATCCGCCCGCCCAGCGCCATGCCCAAGCGCGTCATTTCCGAAAGAGCGCGCGTCACTAACGCCGCGACGGCATTGTCACCCAGACCGAGTCCATGGGCCATTCCGGCGGCGATGGCATAGACGTTTTTCACCGCACCACCGAATTCGATACCTGCGAGATCATCGCTGGTGTAGGACCGGAAATGCGGGAATGTGAATAGGTCTTGGAGTCGGACGGCCAGTTGAAGATCCTCGGAACCGATCACTGCACAAGTCGCAAGGCCGGTCGCGATTTCCTCGGCGTGATTGGGTCCGGATAGCGCCGCAATCGGATTCTTCGGAAAAACCTCGCGCAGGATCTGACTCATCCGGCCGCCCGTATGCTTTTCGATTCCCTTTGCGCACGAGACCAGGATCGTCGCAGGGGATAGCCCCGCAGCAGCGAGAGCCAGCGCTGTTTCGCGGGTGGCGGATGTCGGCACGGCGAAGAAGATCAGCGGGTGGGGGATAGAGTCAGTTAGGCTGGCGGACGCGTGGACATTCGCATCCAGCGTGATGTTGCTCAGGTAGTGTGGGTTCCTGCGTTCGCGATTGATGGCATCCGCCGTGGCCGGATCGCGGCCGATCAGGATGATGGATTCCAGCTTGGGCGACAGCAACTTGGCCATGGCCATGCCGAACGAACCGGAGTCGATGATAGCGGCGGATTTGAAAGCAGGGTCACGCATTGGTGGGTTTTATCTTCCGGGTGAAACGGTGTTCGGTGCCGTTGCGCAGACGTGTGATGTTGCCACGATGCGCCCAAACAGCGAGCATGGCGATGATTATGGTGAACGCCAGCAGAGGCTTGTTCCATGTGCCATTCTGGATTTTTCCGTGAAACCATGAGCCCCAAAGCGTCACCAGCGGAAGTACTATCGCAGCGATGATACTGGCCAGTGAGACATAGCGTGTGGTGAGGAAGATGAGCAGCCAAACGATGATTAGAATCACAATCGCAGCCGGCATCAGCGCGATCAGCACTCCGGCGGAAGTTGCGATTCCCTTCCCGCCCTTGAAGCCGACCCATGGTGAATAATTATGCCCGAGCACCGCGCACAAG
Organism: Luteolibacter sp.; assembly: GCA_039933825.1. GTDB lineage: Bacteria > Verrucomicrobiota > Verrucomicrobiia > Verrucomicrobiales > Akkermansiaceae > Luteolibacter. The sequence continues at coordinate 14,631 of JBDTNJ010000206.1, read as the reverse complement.
CCGGTGACGACCTGAAAGGTCTGGGCCGTTAGCATCGGGAAATCCCGCGCATACGCAGACAGGCTTTTGATGATCATCGGGTTCTTCATCCCCTCGAAATGAATCAGTGAGATCGCAAGCACCACCGGGATGAAGCCCTTCAGCGCATCGAGAAACAGACAGGAAATCCCGTATTTTTTCCCGATCACCCGTAGCACATTTGTCGCGCCGATGTTCCCGGAGCCATGATCTCGAATGTTGATTCCCTTCGCCCGGGCAATGATCAGGCCGAAGGGGATCGACCCGAAAAGGAAAGCGATGAGCGGGCAAAGCCAGAGTTGCATGCGGGCAATGTTAGGGGCGCGTCACTCGGCCGTGGCGGTGGTGATCACCACGTTTTCCGTCGGTACGTCCTGGGATGGCGCTTCCATTTTCGCGCCGGTCATCGGGTGGCGCATCGTGAGCGTCGTGGTGCCTGTTGGGACGGCCTTGATCTTATCCACCACGTCCATGCCTTCCACCACTTTACCGAAGACCGCATAGCCGCCATTGCTCGGGTAGTTGAGCATCGCGTTGTCTTTTACATTGATAAAAAACTGCGCCGTCGCGCTGTCCGGATCGTTGGTGCGGGCCATGGCAATCGTGCCGCGCTCGTTGGAAAGACCGTTTTGGCTTTCGTTCTTAATGCCCTTGCCGGATTCCTTCTCGACCAAGCTTTTTCCTTCGAGCGCGAAACCGCCGCCCTGGATCATGAAACCCTCGATCACCCGGTGGAAAACCGTGCCGTCGTAATGCTTTTTGTTCACGTAGTTCAGGAAATTGGCCACCGTGATGGGTGCTTTTTCCGCATTCAACGCGATGACGATGTCACCCTTGTTGGTCTTCAATCGGACTTTGGACGCTTTGGCAGCGGCTGGAGCGGTGGGTTTTTCCGCTTCCTTGGCTGGTTCGCACATGGCGAGGGCAGGAAACAGAGCGAGCGAAATGAGGGCGAGTCGGCGTTTCATCGGGCAAACTTTTAGGCCATGCGCTGACCGAGCGCAAGCGCAAGCAGGGGCGATATTCTTGGGCGTTTTAGCGGAGTGTTTCGGCTTCCGACTCCACACCCTACGGGCAACTCTGGTATTTCACTATGGCTTCCACAGTGAAACCAGTCTGGAACTCCGGATCTTCCGATCCTTGGTCGCGAGCGGAATTTTGAGGAACCGGGCAGTGGCGACGATCAAGCGGTCTGCTGGATCGCGGTGGAAACTGGTGGGCAGGCGGTTCATCTCCGCGGCAATGTCAGTGGTGATTGATTGAACCCGCACCGTGGCCGGAGATGCCGCGATCCTCAGCCAATCCTTTACCGAGCCCGCGATTTCTATCCTGCCGCGATCCACCAACGTGGCGAATTCCCACAAGCTGATATCGGAAATTACCGGTCTTGCATCATGGGGTAGCGCATCGAGCGCATCCCGCTCGGCGCGGCTCAGACCCGGATCGCCCAGCATCCACCAGATCCAGATGTGTGTGTCGAGCAACGGTGGAACGCTCATTTCAGCACTTCGATTTCCGTTTCCTCAAGCGACGGTGCGAAGGGGTCACCCTTGAAATGCCCCGTTCCGCGCAGGGCCAGCCAGGGTTTGGATTCCTTCTCGGCCACCACTCTTGCCACCGGTTTACCGCGTTTGGAAATCACCAACTCCTCGCCGCTGCGTTGGACTTCGTCGAGCAGTTGCAGGCACTTCGCCTTGAATTCAGTCGCGCTGATTGTTTTCACATGACCAGTCTAGATGACCAGTCCGTCAAGGCAAGGATCATTCTTCGTCTTGGCCAACTCATTCCCTTTCCAAGCGAAAACACGCAGCATTACCGGGGGAGTTTTTGTGATTGTCAGCGCGAGAACAAAGCGATCCCCTGCGGCATGCCAACTTGGAAAACACCTGTCGGACGTGTGCGCCTCGCCGGGATGATCGAAGGCGTGTCGTTCCTACTGCTGATGGGAATCGCGATGCCGCTCAAATACCTCGCAGGAATGCCGCAAGCAGTAAAATTGGCCGGATGGGGCCACGGCGGGCTGTTCATCCTTTATTGCATGGCGATCTTCGCGGCTTGGACGAACCGAAATCTCTCGTTTTCCAGATCCGTGCTGGCCTTCGTGGCGGCTCTAGTGCCGTTCGGCCCGTTTCTAATCGATCGGAAATTGGCCACTGATGACGCTATGCCGGATGCCGAAAGCTGACTCAGACTCTTCGCAGATGCTCGATGGCCTCGCGCAGATCCTCGGCAGTGACCGTGTTGATCACTTTGGCGCTGCCCAGCTTGTCGAGCACCACAAAGCGGATCGCACCTGAGGAAAATTTCTTATCTCGCGCGAGTTTTTCCATCACGGTGTCAGTGGTGATGGCCGGTGGTAGAATCAACGGCAGATGATAGTGTGTTAACAGCCTGATCACCTTGGCACTCGCTTCCGGAGCCAACCCGGCGTGTTTTTCCGAAATCCGCAGCGCCGCGCGAATCCCTAACGAGATTGCCTCGCCATGCAGCATCTCTCCATACGGCACGGACGCCTCGATCCCGTGGCCGATCGTGTGGCCGAAATTCAGCAATGCACGAATGCCGAGCGTCTCGTGTTCGTCCGCTTCCACCACGCGCGCCTTGATCGCGATGTTGCGCGCGATCAAATCCGCCGGCACATCACGGCCGGATGGTTCTAACGCCGCCAGATCATCGAGCATCGCCGCATCGCGAATGGCGGCGTGTTTAATGGCCTCAGCGAAACCCTCGCAAAACTCGCGGTCTGGTAGCGTGCGCAGGGTTTCCGGATCCACGATCACCAAGCGCGGCTGATGGAACGCTCCCAGCAAATTTTTTCCCTCGCCCACATTCACGCCAGTCTTGCCGCCCACCGAGGAGTCCACCTGCGCCACGATCGTCGTCGGAATCTGCACGAACGGAATCCCTCGATAGAAAATGGAAGCCACGAATCCTGCCAGATCTCCCACTACGCCGCCGCCCAGCGCGATCACCACGGACTTCCGATCGTGCCCAGCGCGGATCATCTCACGGCAGAGCGTTTCCACATGGCCCATCGATTTCGAGGCCTCGCCCGCCGTCACCGTGTGCAGCGTGGGGCGGAAACCGGCGGCTTCCAGCGATTTCAACAACGCACCGGAGTGAAACCGCGCCACCGTCTCATCGCTGATCACCGCCGCATGCAGCCCGGAAAGCCCCGCTTGGGAGATCAAATCACCGGCATGAATCAGTGTGCCGGGGGCAACGAGAACATCGTAAGATCTTTCAGCTAAATCAACTTGGACAGCGGGCATGCCCGGAGCATGGAAATTGACGCGGGCATGTCCAGTTCATCTCTGCATCGGCCGGGTTGTGACGAATGCTTTACCGCAATGGCGCAGTGGTCGCGAAGGGACGCAAAGAAAACTCGGTAGCGGCGGTCTGTGACCGTCGCACTTCACCTTTTTCCGCCGGAGACTCTCCTTCCTGCTCCGCATCAGCGTGGCGGTGGCGTCTCCCGCAATTCTTCATTCCCAATTCCACGGATGCTCTCCTTTGATCTAATCAGGTGGGTCAGTTGGATTTGGCATGTAACGAGAAGGTAGCGGCGAGATCCTCCGGTTTGAATTTTGGCGAGGAACAACGTCCATCCGCGCAGAGGAACGCCGCGGCTTTCCCGAAATCCGGATACTCGATTCCGCCTTTTTTCACAGGTGCTCCGGGGGTAATCCACTCGATGATCTTGTAGGACGATGGATGCCTCTGGGCAGTAGCGAAAAGCTCGTAGGCTGACGCATCCTCTTTTATTCCAACGATGGAGATGTGGACCGGTTCTTCGGTAAGCTCCCGATCTGCCAACATGACGCCACCGGAAAACGAGAAAATTTCCACGAGGACGGCTTCGCTCGAAAGGTGGCGCATGCCGTGTTTCGCAATGTCCGAAAAGCGGGTCTCGCCGCTGGTCCTTGCTAGCAGATTGCACCAGCGGACGACTGCGATGTTTTCGTTGCGGTCCATCACAGGCGCCGGCGCATCCGCCCGCGGCACACTGGCGAGATAGCCGCCGCCCTTCGATTTGAACCGTGCCTCGGTGAAGTCCGCACACTGTATCGAGCGTTCCAGCCATTTCGCATCGGCGGTCGCCAGATAGAGCGCGAGCAAGGCACGGCCCATCTGGACCTGATCCCCCAGAAATGGCCCGTAGGCGTCTGTTTCATCATGCGAGAAACCACCGCCGCTGAGCGTGCGATGCTGGACGATCCATTCGGCGGCTTGTTTGGCTTCCGCTAGATATACCGGGTCTGTCGAGGCCTGCCAGAGGGCTATCAGGGCGTGGATGGCGAGGCCGTTTTCACGCGAGTAAACGTGGCGGTCCACCTTGGGAATGCCGAGCTTGCGACGACCCGCATCGTCGAGTTTGTAAAACCCTGCGGAGTGTTCACCTGGCACCAGGTCCGCATCCTGGCTGACGTAAAAGGCACCGTCCGGCGAGCGCAGGAAATCATGAAGGTGCTTGGCGATCTGCTTCGCGGCATCGAGATCGCGCGGCCTATCCCAGGCGAGATGCGCCAATGCGTAAACCCGCAGCACCTCGGACTCGAACTCCATGATCTTCTCGAAATGCGGATGCTTCCAGTCGCCGTCGGTCGAGTATTGATAGAGCCCGCCCCACTGCGGATCGATCAACGCAGTGGATGCCGCAAGTGTTTCCTCGGCCATCGCCTGCGCCTTGGTATCGCCGGTGCGAGCTAGACGGATGCAAAATTCCACATTCTCCCAAGGCACGAACTTGTCCCCGGAGCCCCAGCCTTTTTCCTTTGCGTCGTAACGATCCCTCAGTTTCGACATCAGCACCGTGCGTTGTGCATCGGATAAGGCAATGCCTCCCGGTTGGCCCGCGATTACTCCAGACTCGGCTTTCGCCTGGGGATCCTTGCCCTTTTCCAGGAGTTTCAGAAACTGCGCCGGGCGCTGAAATCCAGACCCGATCGCACGGTCCTGAAGTGTCACGGGATCGATCACCACCAGTGCCGGCCAACCGTAGTCCTCATAGCGCTTCGCTAGATCCGGGCGTGAATCCTGATCCACTTTCATGCAGATGAAGTCTTTGGCCAAGGCCGCACGGACCCCAGGGTCGGTGTAAGTCTTTTCATCCATGACGTGGCACCAGTGGCACCACACCGCCTCCAGATCGAGGAATAACAGCTTCTTCTCGTCACGCGCCTTCGCGATGGTCGCAGCATCGAACCGCCGCCACGCGATAGATGTCGGCTCATCAGCGGCGGGAGCGCTGCAGGAGCTTAGTAAAATTGCGATCATCCATTTCGGCCATGAGAACATCCGGGCATGCTACACCGCGCCGCTGCCAACCGCATGCGAAAAAATGGACTCTCCGGACTTATAATTGATATGGCTCAGGCCATCCACGCCCCGCTTCTACTCTTCCCATCAACCATCAACTCTCTTCAACGTGGCTTTGGCGTCTGGCCGCAGTGTGCATTAGTGGCTTTCGTTCAGTTCATCGCACGCGTTTTGCCTGTGCTAAGGAATAACGACCACATTGTCGTTTCTTCCTCAAAGTAACCACTCCAGCGCCGCTTCCTTCTCCTCATAGGAAAATCCCCGCACCTCCGCGTTCACGAAATGGCTCGCCAGCTTCGGCGCGATCTCCGCCAGCACGCTGTCGCTCGCCACCGCGATTTTGGCGATCTTCTGATGGTGATCCCGCACGAACCGCAGATGGCTGGCGAATCCGGAAAAGTCCTCCCATCCCGGAAATTCCTTCGCATGGACGAGAATTCCTTTCAGCGTTTTCGTGCGCTCCAGATGCGCGTCCACTGCCGCCGTGAGGTCCAAGAAATCCTCTTTCGAAAGCGGCCCCATCGGCTCGATGATCACCACATTGTCGTCTTCCAGTATTTGATAAGTCAGCATGGCTCCTGTACGGGTTGGAATTCAGCCGGAGATCCGGTGTGTTTGGGAAAACTACGGGGGAAGATACGCCCGGGAGGAGCCAGTTGCAAAAAGAGATTCCTTGGGGAATTCGTTGAAACAATGAGGAGAAACTCAATGAGAGGAGCGAAGCCGTTTCTCGCACTCGTCGTATTTTCCCAGATGTGCCCGCATTAGGCTTTTCCATAGCTTCCCGTGATTCGGCACGACGAGATGCAACAGTTCATGGACGATCACGTAAACCCCGCCCTCCAGTGGATCTTCGGAGTGACCGGTGATTTCTTCACCTAGCTGCACATTTTTTTCAAAAATTCGTCTGCTTGGAAAAAATCAGCTTGTTTTACCTAGGCTGAATGTCTAGTCGTCAGCCCGATGTTAAATGCAGCTGTCCAAACCCGCTGGTTGCGCCTGTTTGCGCCCGTGGTTTGGCTAGCGATCATTCAAGTCTTTGTCATCTCCGTGATGGCTGCCTCGCCGGAGCTGCACGAGTGCTGCCACTCGGGTTCTCATGACTCCGGTCACCAATGTCTTGCCACGGATTTCCAAGCTGGCTCGATTGATCTAACGGTTATTACCCCGATTGTCGCACCGGACTTCCTGCCGGTAGCCGCTGGGGTGGTGATTGTTTCTGCGGAAGTCCGCCACGTGCTACCGCACCATTTGTGCGGTAGCCTACTGGTGCATGGGCCGCCCGCCATCGCCTGATAGAATCGATTCGTTTCGCGGGAACAACGTTTGTTCCCGTGCCTGACAAGCGTGGCAAGTGCCATGTCTCATCCATCATTCCTATCATGCATTCCCATGTACATTCACAAATCCGTATCCATTTTTATCGCCAGTATTCTCATTTCCATCCGTCTTCAAGCCGAGGAGCCCGCTGCTCCGCCAGCCTCCAATGAGGCGATTCAGAAACAACTCCTAGAGATGCAAAAAAGCATCCAGGAGATACAGAGCCAACATCAGTCGCAAATCGACAGCCTTAAAAAACAGATCGCCGATCAGCAGTCGGTGATCGACTCCTTGAAAAATTCTACGCCCACACCCTCCGCCCCCGGGGAAGGCGCACCTGCCCTGGCAGACTCGCCTCCCACGTTTCCCACCAGCGATCCGGCAGTCGTTTCAGGTTCTCAGGCGCTGCTCCCGCCAGCCAGTGCCTCACCGGTTCCAGCCGGCGATATGTTTCCCACCACCGATTCCGCAGTGGTAGCAAACTCGCCAGCAGGCGCCCCATCTCCGGGTCTGATTCCATCACCCGGCTTGATCGGGGGAGGGGGAGGCGCGGCGAAGGGTAGCTACCTGAACATCTCGTTCGACTCGATCTTTGTCGGAGCCGCATCCAGCGCCTCGGATCTGAGCAAGCTCGAAGTCGGCGATCATGATCCGCAGCAAAACGGCTTCAACGCCCGCAACGTGGAGCTCGCGCTCGACGGCGCGGTGGACCCGTATTTCGAGGGCTTCGCCAACATTGTCTTCAAGCTGGATAACAACAATGAAAGCTCCGTCGAAGTGGAAGAAGCGTTCGGCCAAACCACCTCGCTGCCCTACGGCCTGCAAGCCAAGGGCGGCCAGTTCTTCACGCCCTTCGGCCGCATCAATCCGACCCACCCGCACACTTGGGATTTCATCGACGCGCCGCTGGTGCAGGGGGTGATGTTAGGTTCTGATGGTTTGCGTGGTGTTGGTGGCCAGATCGCATGGGTGATTCCCGCGCCATTCTACGCACAGGCACTTCTCGCCATCCAGAACGGTCAGGGCAATACCGGTTATTCCTTCCGCAATCCGGGGGACGATGGAACCTTCTTCGGCCGAAAGACGATTGATCGCCAAACGGACGGTTTTTCGGATCTGGTATTCACGCCGCGCCTGGAAGCCTCGTTCGACCTCACTCCCACACAGACAATCCTTACGGGAATTTCGGCGGCGTTCGGGCCGAATGATACAGGCGATAACACCCGCACCGGGATCTATGGCATCGACCTGTTTTACAAATGGAAACCCGCCAACGCGGAAGGCGGCTGGCCTTTCGTGAAATGGCAGAGCGAGGCGATGTTCCGAAGATATGAGGCTGGGCAGGGGCTCGACGATTCATTTCCTGCGGCCGAGACATTCAACGATTGGGGTGTCTATTCCCAAGTCGTCTGGGGTTTTCACAAAGGCTGGGCTGCCGGAATTCGGGGAGATTATGTGAATATCGACAATTCGGCCATCACCGCAGACCCGCTGCGCCAGAGCCGATACCGGGTCTCCACGGATCTCACTTGGTATCCCTCCGAGTTCTCGAAACTGCGCCTACAATACAATCATGACTTCCTGGAATCCACGGACTTCCTGCCGGAAGGCGACGAAGACTCACTTTTCCTCATGTATGAAATCAGCCTCGGTGCCCATGGTGCCCACAAATTCTAATCTATCAAATTATACGAATCGACTCTTATGAAATCAAACATCACCATCCTGCTAGCTGCCTTCGCCGCGGTCATCGGCTCGGCGGAAGCCAAGCTCAACGTCGTCACCACCTTGTCTGATTATGCCGCCATCGCCCGCGAAATCGGTGGCGACCACGTGGATGTCACCGCCATGGGCAAACCCACTGAGGACCCGCACTTCGTCGATGCACGGCCGAGCTTTATCGTAAAACTCCGCACGGCCGATGTGCTCATTGAAGGCGGTGCCGAGTTGGAAGTCGGCTGGCTGCCGCCGTTGCTCCAGACGGCGCGCAATTCGAAAATCGAAGTCGGCGCACCTGGTCGCGTGCTTGCTTCCGAGGGTATTCACCTGCTCGATGTGCCGGCCACACTCAGCCGCGCCGCGGGTGATGTGCATGCCTCGGGCACTCCGCATTTCATGGTGGACCCCATCATCGCGAAGGCTGTTGCTGCGCACATCGCCACTGCATTCGCCACCGTAGATCCCGCCAATGCGGCGAGCTATCAGGTGAATGGGAAAAGATTCGAGGTGACCATCGATGCGAAACTCCAGGAGTGGGGTCGGGCGATGCTGCCGTTCCGTGGCCAGCATGTGGCCGCCTATCATGACGACTGGCTCTACTTCGCGCATCGTTTTGGTTTGGATGTGAATGTGTTCCTTGAACCGAAGCCCGGCGTGCCGCCATCGCCCGCGCGGCTTGCAGAAGTTATCAGCTTGATCAAGAGCAACCAGATCAAGGCCGTGCTGGTGGAACCCTATCACAACCGGAAAATTGCCGAGAAGGTCGCCACTTCCACCGGTGCCCATGTCGTGGATATGGCTCAATATCCGGAAGCGTTGCCAAACACCACGAGCTACGTCGGTTTGATCGATGTACTCGTTTCCCGTATCACCACCGCACTTAAAAACTGATCTTATGTGGGAAGTCATGATGTGGCCGATAATGGCCTGCGTATTGTTGCCGGGACTGCTGGTTTACCTCGGGTTGCACGTTGTCCGGCGGGGAATTATTTTTATCGACATTGCGATGGCGCAGATGGCCTCGCTCGGCGTCTGCTTCGCCGTGATGAAACACCTGGACCCGGGCGGGCCCATCACATTCTGGATCTCGTTAGGATTCACCGTGCTGGCTGCAGCGCTGTTTGCTTTCACCGGTAAGCGCAGCGGCGAGGTCCCGCAGGAAGCTATCATCGGCATTTCCTATGTGGTGGCCGCCGCTGCTTCGGTGATTCTGTTAAGCTACTCCACGGAAGGTGATGAACAGATCAAGAACATGCTTGTTGGAAACATCCTGCTCGTCACCAAGGAGGAAATCTTCCGGACGCTCGCCTTGTTTGCGGGTGTGGGGACCTTCCATTGGCTGGCACGAAAGAAGTTCATGCTGCTTTCATTCTCACCCAAGGAAGCGGCTGCCGGCGGCATGCCGGTGAAGCTGTGGGATTTCCTATTCTACGCCACCTTCGGGCTGGTGGTGACCAGCTTCGTGCAAATCGTCGGAGTGCTGCTGGTGTTCACCTATCTGATTGTCCCAGCCGTTTGTGGCATTCTCACCGCCCGCCGCTTCGGCGCGCGCCTGGCCATCGGAGTGGTGCTGTCGTTGATCGGTGGAGTGAGCGGTTTGATGGTTTCCTTTTACAAGGATCTTCCGTCGGGTGCCGCCATCGTTTGTGTATTTGGAGTATTGCTGATACTCGCAGGAATCGTTTCCGCCTGTCTGAATCGCAAGCCAGCCAGCGGAACGCCGCCACACATGTCGAGTTGATTTCCGGGGCGGTCAGTGATCTTCTTCGTGCATGGAAATCCGCAAGCGCGAGCAGCAAGTACCATTCACCACCAAGGACGGCTCCACCATCCGTAGTTTATTGGATCTATCAAATGCGCCGGTCGTCAAACAAAGCCTCGCCGAAGCCACGCTTCCTGCCGGTGGTGAAACGGAGCGGCACTATCACAAGGTCAGCGAGGAGCTTTACTACCTGCTCGCTGGCACTGGCATCATGGAGATCGACGGCATGAGCCGGGAAGTGAATCCCGGTGATGCCATTCTCATCCCACCCGGTACCTGGCACCAGATCCGCGCCATTGAGCCGCTGCAGTTTCTCTGCTGCTGCGCACCGCCGTATGCGCATGACGATACGTATTTCGCGTGACCGGAATGCGCCCCGCTGCCCGATTTCAGGTCAAGTCAGGAGTGGGGTGTCGCAGTCGAGCGGAGAGCAGTTTGTCCACATATTTTGCGAGCATGTCCACTTCGAGATTCATCGCTTGGCCGATGGACGCTGCATGCAGGTGGGTGTGCTCCCAGGTGTGCGGGGTGATCCAGAAAATCGCACCTTCGGCGGTGAGTTCCGCGATGGTGAGGGAGATGCCGTCAAGTGTGAGCGAGCCTTTGTCGATGCACAGGCGGTGGATTTCCGGTGGTAAGGCGACGCCGACGATGTGATCCTGCCCGCTTTTCTCCAGCCGGGTGACTGTGCCTGTCGCATCCACATGACCTTGCACGAAATGGCCGCCAAAGCGGTCGCCCACCATCATCGCGCGTTCGAGATTGACGATAGAGTTTTTCACAAGTGAGCCGAGCGAGGTGACGCGCAACGTCTGAGCTAACAAATCGAATGAAACTCTGTGGGAGGCAAGGTCCGCGACGGTGAGACAGCATCCGTTGATGGCAACTGAGTCACCGAGCACGAGCTCGCTGGAGAACGGGAGATCCAGGGTCAGCCGTGCCTGCTCGCCCTTCAATTCGAGTGAGATGACCCTTCCTGTGGCTTCGACGAGTCCGGTGAACATGGTGGTTTATGGGTGGATGGTTTGTTCGATGGAAGATGGCGCTGCGGGAGGGTTTTCAGGATGTTCTTCCGCAGTGCCGTTAGGAAGGATGATGAAACAAAGGTAAACGATGAGGGTCGGCACCAAGGCACCAAGCAGCAGTCCCAGTGGTGAGATTCCGTCTTTGAAAAACCGCGCGAGAATGCTTTGACCGGCGGGATTCGGGGCATTGGCGATCACGGTAAGTCCGCCGCCGGTCACCGCACCGGCGACCACCGCATGTTTTGCTGCGAGCGAAAGTCCCTCCACCTGCGAGGCGAGATAGGTGATGGCCGCATTATCATTGAAAGCGGTGAGGATGGTGGAGCCCAGCATCAGCGCTTGGTTAGGTAGGGCCATGATCACCGGGGCGATCCACCATGATTGGCAACCGCCATGGATCACCAGACCTGCTAGGAAGAAGCCTACCAGCAGCGGGCTTTTCAACGAGATGGGATTCTGATGATGGCCTGTCGCATTTGAGAATGCCATGAAGAAAAGGAAGCCACCGATGAAAAGCACAGGGTAATGTGCCGTGTAAACGGTCCAAGCGAGGAAGGCCAGATGCACCAGGGTCACCCAAACAGGGACCGGGTCTTCCCGCTCGTGCCAGATTGACTTTTCAATCATGCCGTCCTCGTGACCATCCGCTCTATCGGAAATTTTGAAGAGTTCCTTGCGGAAGAAAATGAAATAGAGCACGTTGGATAGGGCGATTCCGATCGCCGCCTTCCAGCCGAAATGCTCCAACATGAAGAGTGTGTCCCAGCCCCATTTCCCGGCCACCATTAGCACCGGCGGCGCGGCGAAGTGGGTGAGAGTGCCACCGACGGAGATATTTACAAACAACAGGCCGAGCGTGCCATACGCAAGCATCGGCGGCGGGTCGAATCGATAGAAACGCTTGGCCAGCAGGAGTGCGCCGATCGTCATCGCAGCGGGCTCGGTGATGAAGGAGCCAAGGATCGGAGCAATGATCAGCACGCTCATCCACCAAGCTGCGGGAGTGCCTTTGCCCAGTTCCGCGGCTTTCGCCATCAAGATTTCCGCGAAACGCAGGACCGGGCGGCTCGCGGCGATCGCCATGATCACGAAGACAAACAGCGGCTCGGTGAAGACCCTGTCCTTCGCGATGTAGAGGATGAAATCATGCCACGAGTGGTAGTAGACCGCCGCACCTGCGAGAACGATGACCCACATGCCGAAGACGGCTTCCACCTCACCGAGGTAATGAAACACGGTGGCGGGGAACGAAACTTCAGCGACTCCGTCCGGATGCTGATTGTCCCTCACGCCGCGGCGTTTCAACTGCTCTTCGTGATCATGTTCCAGTTTGTGGGATAGTTTGGTGAACGAACTCGCAGCAAAGGTGTGCAGGATTGCTAGAAGGAAAATCAGGGATGCTGCGACGTTGAATGGATCGATCATGGCCCGGGATTTGAGGGTTTCCATGATTCCACCTTTCGCAGGCGGGTAGGTCTCTATCGGTTTTGGGAACGTTGAATACTGGGCGCTGCCATCCTTCAGTCTGGGGTAAGCGGGTTGGTCATGTCCGACTTGCGCCGCGAAAACCGCCGGCGGAAATAGGAAGATTACCGTAACGAGGAAGCAGCAAAATGACCTTATGGCGGAAAACACGCCACTTTCTAAAGATCTGGAATGGCAGCGGCAAGAGTAACTTGGACCGCCCATCCCCGCGCTGCTGGACTTGAACGTCGTTAAATCGAGGCGTCAGCCATTTTTCGCGGCGGATCCAGGTTTTCCGGTGCTTGGCATACTGGAAGGTGGCGGCGTTGATAAGTTCCTCCCAGGTGGCATGATCGGTTTCACCGGCGGCTGAGTTTCACCGCTGTCCCATAGGCGAGGACTTCGGTGGAACCTGGTAAAAACTCGGTGGCGTCGTAGCGGAATGCAATCACCGCATCCGCTCCAACGCCTCTCGCATGTTCGAGCATGATTTGATAGGCATGGACGCGGGCTTCTTCACAGACCGCAGCGTATTCAGGAATGTTCCCACCACCGATGGAGCGCAGGCCACCGATGAGGCCACGCCCAATTCCCGTGGCCCTGACAACGATTCCGCGAACGATTCCCAAATAGCTAACGATGTCATGTCCTGCAACGTCGTTGCCGGAAGTGACGATGATGAGGGGTGGTGGATTCATGGGTTGAAGTTATCGGCTTCGGTGGGGTAGGGGACCAGCCATTTTTCGCGGCGGAACCAGGTTTCCTGACGCTTCGCATACTGGCGGGTGGCGGCGTTGATGAGTTCCTCGCAAGTAGCACGATCGAGGTCTCCGGCGATGAGCGAACGGATCTCGCGGAAGCCGATGGCCTTCCCACAATTGGAGGAAACTCCGCTCAATGCGTTGACTTCCTCCAGTGCGCCGTTCTCCAGCATCGAGACGGTTCTCAGGGCGATTCTGGTATGAAGATCCGGGCGGCTGCGTTGGATGACGATACCGCGCAGCTGAGAGGAGATTGCGGTGGTTTGGGATTCCCACTGGTCGCGCAGGTCGGATGCCTTCCGACCGCTGAGAATGCAGATTTCCAAGGCCCGCGAGACGAAACGTCGGTTTTGTAGGGCGGTGCGTGAGGCTTCAACCGGGTCTAACTCCTGAAGCCCGGCCACAAGTTCTTCGAGGGACTTCGCATCCATTTCGGCCCGCAGGGTGGCGTCTCCTGTCGGGAGGGGAGCCGCACCGTGGGTGAGGAATTTCAGATAGAGTCCAGAGCCGCCGGTGATGATCGGGGTTTTTCCGCGTGATTGGATTTCCGCGATGACGGGTTTCGCCAGTTTAACGTATAGCTGCGCGTCGGCGGATTCGGTGGGCTCCAGAACTCCATAGAGATGATGGGGAACCCGGGCGCGTTCATCGGCGGATGGCGCGGCGCTAACGATCTCCAATCCCCGATAGAGCTGGAAGGCATCGGCATTGACGATTTCTCCGTCGAGTGTTAGCGCGTATTCCAGCGCGAGGCTGCTTTTTCCGGATGCGGTGGGGCCGCAGATGTAGAAGGGTTCGTTCATGAGTCAGGCGGGATGAATCCCGCGCTCCAATTGCTAGAACGGGAATTTGCCGCCACCGAGACCCTTCATCATGTTCTTCATGCCACCTGCGCCGCCCATTTGTTTCATCATGGCGTTCATTTTATTGGGCGACTTCATCATCTTGCGCATTTCGCCAAACTGTTTGATGAGCTGGTTCACCTCCATGATGGTAGTGCCGGAACCGGCGGCGATGCGCTGGCGGCGTGAGCCTTTGATGATCTCGGGGCGGGTACGCTCGATCAACGTCATCGAAAGCACGATGGCTTCGGTACGTTTGATTTTCTTAGTATCGAAGGCACCGGCGGGAAGTTGTTTTTTGATTTTGCTGAAGCCGGGCATCAGGCCCAGCAATCCTTCGAGCGGACCGAGGTTCTGGATCATTTTCATCTGATCGAGGAAGTCGGTGAAATCGAATTTGC
>JBDTNJ010000205.1:0-3678 GCA_039933825.1 Luteolibacter sp. | reverse complement strand
GCCTCACGAGCGTCGGTAAGGATTACGCGACAGCGCCTACGGTCACCTTGGCCTCTTCCACCGCCACCGCCACCCCGGCGACTTTCGGCCGCAGTTCCATCAACCTGAATCCTGGCACCGCCCGGACTTTGACCCTCGCCGGCACCAACGCCAGCTCGGCAACCTATTCGGGTGTTATATCGGGAACAGGCGGCGCGTTGATCAAGGATGGCAGCGGTACCCAGATCCTCACCGGCACGAACACCTACACTGGCACGACTACCATCAACACTGGAATCCTAGTGGTGAACGGTTCGCTTGCATCCGGTTCCGCAGTGACAGTCAACTCCGGCGGCACGCTAGCAGGCAGCGGTGGCACCGTCAATGGGACGACCTCTATCAATGGCAGCGGCCATCTGGCGATCGGCAACGGCACGGCTGGCAATATCGGCACCGAGACATTCGCTCAAAATCTAGCATTCGCCACTAATTCCATTTTTGATTGGGACCTCACGCTTGCTGATGCCACCTCTACCAGTAGCACATCAACCTATGACAAAGTGATTGCGCCTACGATGTCAGGGTCGAATGCGATCTTTAATGTCGTCTTGGCCACTTCAGACTTTTCCGAAAATTTCTGGAATCAGACCCAAACTTGGACGGACATTTTCAAAGTGGACGTCAGCACTGTTGTGGCCAACTGGACCGACCGGTTCTCAACGGCTACGATCACCACGAATTTGGCCACCACGGGCCAAGGTAGTTTCAGCGTGAGTGGGAACACCCTCACCTGGTCCGTCGTCCCCGAACCTACCAGCGCGTTGGCCGGACTCCTGATCGGTGCCGGGCTGCTGCGCCGCCGCCGGGTGGCTTGATTTGCCAGTTTGGACGGAAACCGCCCGCCTTGGTTCCAGTCCCGCGACGGTAGCGGGATGGGATGAGGCCGGGCGGCTTCCCGTTTTCAGGTTTCGTTAGTCTCTACGGTGTGTTAGGGAAAGCATTTCAAGGCCTCGATGGCGTCCATCCCGATTCCGTAGGTCACGTTGGAATTGCCAAGGTCAACCTGCCCGTTCGTAACGTGTCATCATGCTAGGTTTTTGATGCTCGCGAGAATTCAAGTATTGGAAGTCAATCAGCCTGAAACCATTCGCCTCGACTATGAAACAAAGCCCCACCCCGTTCGTACTTGCCCTTTTCTCAATCGGCATTGCCTGCCTCGCACCTATGCTGGAGGGCTCCGTCCGCATGTCTTCCGGTACCAATCTATTCGCGACCCGCACCACATTCGGGACCTCCACCGGTTGGGCTCTTCCCGCTGGGGACTGGACTCTGGGTATCTGGGATAATCATTTTCAAGGAAACGACGGCTGGCTCATCAACGGGCCCATCAATCTATGTTATGTCCCATTCAAGGACACCGCGCTTCCTTCGCAGGGCCGCTACATTGTAGGCGGGAAGGATGATGCCGGGAACTTATTTGGCAGCGGGGCCACGCTCAATAGTGCCGTGGGCATCCTGCCCATTGGCTATCCCGGGCGGATCACTGGCAAGTTCGCTCCGCGGCTGCACATCATCCGTCGCAGAGCCGGAAGGAGCGAATATCTGGTGGCGGAGGCGGGGCACGCGCCGGTGCTCGTATGCAGTGAGGAACGCCCGTTCGGCGCGACGTCGGTGCGCGGTTGGGGCCTTGCGAATGTGGGGGGATACGGCGATTTATACGACGCCGATCTGGAGGGGCTGTTTTTTGCCACGAAGGCGGTGAGCGATGCGGATATCGGACTCATGGCGGCCGGGTATAAGCCGTCGAGTGTCCCCAGCATGATCGGAAACCTTAAAGTCTATTTTCCGCTGGAAACGGCTTCGCTTGCGAATCCTGCCGATCCCTTGCTACTGGCGAATCAGGGCAGCGACAGCGCGGTTGGTTTGAATCGAAGGGGCTCAGTAAGTCTTTATGGAGATGGACCGATGTTGCGGGGGGCGACTGCTGATAATCTAACTCCCACTCAGGTCACCGAGCCGACCAATGTGGTCGCCCTTGATAGTTTTCAGCCATTTCAGGTCATCCGACATCTGAACGGTTCGGCAAACGTGCATTTCACTGGAATCGACAACGGCACCGGGCTGGCCAATATTGAAATCCGCTTTATCGATGTGGAGCATGCCACCTCCACGCCCTGGCAAACGCTGAAAAAGGGTTCGTCCGGTGGTGGTGCTCCCCTCGAGGCGACCATTCCCGTACCAAAGGGTTATTGGAAAACCATCGAGGTGAAACGGGTGAATTCATCCGGCGGTCTCGGTGATAGCAGCCGGCCCAATCGCACTTGGAACCGATGGGCGGTGGGAGAAGTGGTGGTGGTGTGGGGAGACAGCATTCAAGGTCAGATTCAGGGTTCATCCAGGGTGGGTCTCGTTGCCCCGAACGGGTTCACCGCGAAGTATCCGACCCCGATGGCCACCGGTTTCGCGTATCAAGGCGATACAAATCCGCTCTCCTCCGGAATGTGGAACTTGCTCAAAGGGGGAGGTATGGGTGGCGGCTCGCAAGGTGAGAACGAAATCGCTAACAATCTATCGGCAGCTTCGCAATGTTGCGTCGGTATCTCGGTGGCCTGGGCCGGCGCGACCCGTCTTGGAAGTTGGACGGGCACCGGCTCGTCCCCATATACCGAGGCAAGATCTTATTGCCTAGCCAACGGCGGGCTCAACAAGCCGAATGTCATCACTTGGGTCGGAAACCTCGCGAGCGCAAACTATGGCGACGACTATTATAAAAACCTCGACGATTTCAAAGCTGTGCTAGATACCGATTTCGGAGCTGGGACATGGCAGTTGATCCTCGAGCCGATGACGATCGTGTATAGTGGCGGAACCGGCGCACCGGGTTTCCACATTTTAAGGGACATCTGCCGGCGGTGGGTGCGGGACAATCCGCTGATCGGGCAATTTGCGGGCGTCGCGCTTGACCACGAGACCTACGACGGCACGCATCCTAACGATGCCGCCTGGAAAATCATGGGACCACGCTGGGGAAATGCGGCGGGATACCTTCGCGACAAACAGAAGTATGCCGATCCGCGCGCTGGCGAGATTGTGAGGTTCTCCCGCACGTCCGGGAAAGTGATCGTCCAGGTTCAACTGTTCGCAGGGACCGCCCTGAGTCTGAAGAATCCGGGGGCTAACATCACCGGATTGAAGCTGTCGAGCGACAACTTTGTCACGACGATCCCCATTTCCTCGGCCGTGCTGCTTAACGCCACCACTCTCCAGATCACCCCCAAGTTAGAGTTGCCGGCAGGTGCCTTGAAGCTCCGGTACTTGGACGGACGACCTGGCGTCTCGGGTACCACTCTCGCTCAAATGGGGGTGGACAACATCCTCTATGTGAATGCAGGCCCTACGAATGTCCTGGCTATTCAACCGATTTGGGGAACGGCTGCTGACAATTGGTCCCTGGCCGAGGATGCGAACTCTACGCCACCGCCGAAGATCACAATACCCGCACTGCCTTCAGGAAAATAGGGGGGATCAATGGGTTTACAGGCATCGATAGATCCAAGCTCGATGCATTTTCTTCCCCCCATTGGCGGATCCGCCAATAGACGCTAGGCCGGGCTGCGAGCAGGCTGCCCTTGTCCATTCATAATCCCATGAAGAACCCAGTTGTTGCGCTGTATTCCCGCATCTCCGTCACATCCGAAT
>JBDTNJ010000204.1:0-19584 GCA_039933825.1 Luteolibacter sp. | reverse complement strand
AGGGAAGGCGCATCCTTTCCGAAAAGGCGGTCGCGGAGATGGAGTCCGATCAGGTCGGCAAGGCCAAGATCAATCCCAACGAGTTCGTCGAGCGCGCGAGAGGCAACAAGCACAACGGCATCTACGGTCTCGGCATGTGGCGTGAGGAACTCAATGAAACTGGAATCGCAACCCTCATCAGCAGCCCGAGCTGGGCCGGGACTTATCCATGGATCGACAAGCGCACCAGCATTCGTGGTGTCATCATGGCTCATGTGGATACTGGTTCCGAATCACTGAAGAGGGATAAGTTTTCAGGCTTCTGGAGCAGTCCTGTTATCGCCACCATGGTGCGTTCTCAACTGGCTGCCGCGCCTTCTGACAAACCCTAGATTTTCTCAAATGAAACACCCATTCGTCGTCCTCCTGATCGCGGGCTTTTGCATAATGTCAGCAAGCGCGGAGCCGCGTGTCAGTCTGACGGACCAATCGTTTTCCGGATGGGAAGGGGTGGAAATCAAGGACAACGCCGCCAACCTCGAAAGCGGTGGTGTGGCATCGTTGCATTTTCCCGAGGGGCCGAAGGGAAAATACAAGCATGGCTTTCGGGTTTATTCCGATAGCACACTGGACTGGCGGCAATATGAAGGTTTGGAAATCGATCTGAACTCCGATGAGGGTCGCGAGGTCGAAATCGAGTGTACCTTGTTAGCGCCCGCCGGACTCTCTGCGAACGAGCGGACGAGCTTGAAATTTCTGACGAAGGACAGGAACACACTGCGGTTGCCATGGACATCGTTTGATACGCCCAAGGCAAGAACATCGCATTTGAAATTCATCAGTGGAACAGAGATCAAGGCACGTTACACCGACGGCAAATCGGGCGTCGTGAAGTTGAAATCCGTCACACTCGTCAAAGGCGCGGTCGTTTCGCTGGAGGCACAGGTTAGGGGAAAAGCAGCGGTGGCGGGTGGCGTGGCGGAATACGAAGTTCTGGTCGGTAACGCATCAGCCAGCGAGCAATCCATCTCCTTGTCGTTTCTAAAATACGGTTGGGAAGCGATGATGCCTGAGATCGAACCTGCGAGTCTGAGTTTGAAATCCGGAGAGTCGAAAACCTGCATGGTCCGCGTAAAGATTGCTGATAACATTCCGCCGGGCGGGCATGAGAAACAGGTGCTACAGGCGATTGGCAATGGTGACGCTGCTTCCGCCAGTCGAATGGAATTCATCACCAGCGTGACGGTGCCGCCTCCCTATCTGTTACATACCCCGAAGCGGTGGGGCGAGGTGCGTGCGAAGGTGAAAAACTATCCATGGGCGAAAGAGGCGCAGGACGCAATCGTGAAACGCGCTGATTCCTGGCAGGTTCCTGAAATCGCCCAGCCACCGAAGAATGATCCGGATGACACGATGGGGCCGTTCCTATTTGCTACCAGCATCGAGCACGACCTGATGTCTTGCGCCATTTCGTGGCAACTCACCGGAAACAAGGCCCATGCGGAAAAAGTCGCTCTCTTCCTCCACCGTCTCTGTGACCCTGAAAACGGTTATCCGAAAACCCTGCGTGCTTGCAACCAGGGCCAAGTACAAGAAGGTCACTTTTTCCAGCACATCGCAATGTCCTACGATATGATCCGGGACGCGGGCATGATTAGCGATCAGGATGAACAGCGGATCGAGACCACCTTCCGGATGCTGATGGAAACCATGGAGCGACTGGATGACAACGGTTCGGTCAACAACTGGAACGTCTCCGAAGTCACGGGTGCGTTCTATTGCGCACTGGCCCTTCAGGACCTTGCCATGGCCGAACGATTTTTCTCTGGGCCGAACGGGATCTGCGATCAGATGGCCAAGGGCACGATGGATGATGGTTGGTGGTATGAATGTTCCATCAGTTATAACACCTGGGTGGCTCGCGAGTTCACGCAAGTGGCTCTCGCCTATGAACCATGGGGTTTCAACTTCAAGGACATGCGCCTGCCAGCAAGCTACGCGCCGAATGTATTGCTGGTTGCCGAACTCAACGGTGGCAATTCCTTTGATCATAGTGATCCCGAACAGATTGCAAAACCTTTTGGTATGGATCCTAACATCTATGGACCTGTCCGCAAGCCGTGGCGAGAAATCCGCGACATGTGGAACGGACTGCTGCCATTTCTTGACTGGCGCGGGGTGATGTTCGGGGTGAACGATTCTACGGAAAACAGCGTCGTGGATGCTCCGTCGGGCGTCGATCCCACCGCGTTCGAGGTCGCCTACTATGTCTATCGGGATCCGGCCTATGCCTCGGTGATCAAGCGCGGGAAAAAACGGGATCTCCTTTACGGTGTTCCCGAACTTCCCGAAGTCACCCCGGAACCCTTCCGCGATTCCGCTACCGCAGATAATGTCGGGCTCGCCATGTTGCGTTCGCAAACCCCCGACCGTCCGATCCGCGAGCAGATTCAGGCGGTTCTCCACTATGGCACCCACGGATGGGCGCACGGCCATTTTGATCGGACGAATCTTCTATCACTCATGCGTTACGGCCGGAGTTTCTACAATCCGGAGATGATCTGGCACGGCTACGAGCCGTTCATGTATAAATTTTATGTCCAGACATCGGTCTCGAAAAATATGGTTGTCGTGGATCGTAAGATGCAGAAGGCAGCACCCGGGACGAAGGTCCTGTTCCACACCGGAAAGTTGATGCAGGCCGCCGCAGTGGAAGTGAACACTCCATGGGGAAATCCTCCTTACGGCGGCATGGTCTATGATTACGTGCCAGTGAAAACCTTTGCGGAGAAGACTTGGCGCGAGGGGCGTTTTGTTCCCACTCCTGAGAAACCTCCGGGTTATGGCTTCATTACGGACTACAGCAAACCGATCCGCCAGCGCCGCCTGATGGTCGTCACCGACGACTATGTTCTGATAGCCGACGATACGAAAGGCGAGGGGACTCATGATTTCGAAAGTCTGTTCCAAATGAAAGGATTCCTCGGACTGGAGGCGAAGGAGAAGAAATTCCTCCGCCACGACGCCCAATGGGACAAGGATTCCGTGGGCAGCGCGCAGTTTGTCACTGATTGTGACTGGTATCAAGTCACTGCACCCGCAGTCAGCCGGTTTGAAATGAAGTTCGGCCCTGGCGCGGACAATAACGGCACGCGCTCTTTCTACAACGAGGATGGTGTTCTCAAGTTAGATGTCCACACGCTTTGGCCACAGAAGCAGCAAATCATGTTCGGCACCGCGCCGGAAGACCACGGACTCGGTCAGCGGTTGTTTTACACTGTGCGCGGTGATGGCAAAGTGCTCGGCGAAGGGAAATTCGGTGCATGGTCGCTGGGCAAGGCCGACATCGACGTGTCGCTCGATGGTGTGAAACAACTCGAACTCGAAACCCGCACCGAGTTGAAGAAGCGGCCGACACTCGTCTGGGGCGGCGCGTCCGTCGTCACCCGCGATGGAAAGGAAATCCCGCTCGCCGATCTATCACCCGCATATGAGAACATCCTGCCAACTAAAAACCCGAATCAGGACTACGATGGCGGCCCGGTGAAAATCCAAGGCGAACCGCAGCCATTTTCCACGCCGGCACAGCCGAAGGACGACGCCAGCCCCGGGATCGTCCGGATCGATCTAACGAAAATCGATGCCGTGCGTTTCAAAACCAGCGTGGGCAGCGACTATCCACCCGGACCCGAAGCCCAGCGCCGGAAAACCATGTCGGTGAAGGCGGAGAAAGGCAGCGAAGCCCGTTTCATCACTATCATCGAACCCTATGAAAACCAGCCAATGGTCAAATCCGCCGCCGCCCTTTCGGCCGACAAGATCCGTGTGGAGCTCATCGATGGCCGGGTGCAGGAAATCAGCCTTCGCGATTTCACTGGCAAGTTGAGTGTGAATATGATCGAAACTAGAGACGGCAAGGAAACCCGCCGCGAATCCACGCAACGATAAGTTTGCAGTTCCTTACATTCCGGGCGATGTTTCCGTCGGACTCGGCGGGTTCCGGGGAATGCCCGGGTTAACAGTGAAACCATCCCGGATTGTGCTCTCTCTTGTAGGTGGGTAAAGCTTGGCTCAGGCTTGCCCTCCATCACAATCACCCTGTTCCAAATCCACCCGAATCACATGTCATTACTTCGACTCAAGGCAGACGCCGCAGCAGTGGGCAAGCCGCTGCATCATCACTGGAACCTCTGTGTCGGCGCGGGCCGGGCCAATGAAGGGCTGCACGCCGATTGGCAGGAGCAAATGAGTTTTGCCATCGGGAAATGCGGTTTCAAATACGTGCGCTTCCACGGGCTTTTCCACGACGACATGTTCGTTTACAAGGAGGTGGATGGTCAGCCGGTTTACAATTTCCAATACATCGACACACTGTTTGACCGACTGTTGGAGCTAGGCATCCGACCATTCGTGGAATTTGGCTTCTGCCCGGGGGATCTGGCGACCGAATTGGGCACGGTCTTCTGGTGGAAGGGCAATGGATCGCCGCCGAATGACTATGCCAAATGGGCGGAACTGATCCGCCGCACGGTGAGCCATTGGGTGACTCGCTACGGTATCGACGAGGTGCGCGAATGGTATTTCGAGGTGTGGAACGAACCGAATCTCAGGCCGTTTTTCCGCGGAACGAAGAGCCAGTATTTCGAGCTCTATCGATCGACGGTGAAGGTGATCAAGGAGATTGATGGGGAACTCCGCGTGGGCGGACCATCGACGAGCAATTTCGTGCCGGATGCCCGCTTCGATGGGGAGTTGGAGGATACCAGCCAGCATCATGCAGTGCTCAACGCCGAAGATCTGGATGCCTTGGACTGGCGTCCCGTCTGGTTGGAGGAGTTCCTAGCGTGGTGTGTGAAGGAAAATCTGCCGGTGGATTTTGTTTCCTGCCATCCCTATCCGACGGACTGGGCGCTTGATGAACATGGCCAGGGCAGCAAACTGACGCGCGGAGTGAATGCCACTTCGACCGATCTGAAACTGCTTCGTTCCATCATGGATCATAGCGCTTTCCCGAATGCGGAGATTCACCTGACGGAATGGAACAGCAGCTCGTCACCACGGGATTTCACCCACGATTTCCTCCAAGCAGCGACATTTATTGTGAAGGCAAATCTGGAGTCGATTGGCACGGTGGATTCACTGGCTTACTGGACCTTCACTGACATCTTTGAGGAAGGCGGCGCGGGCGATACGATTTTCCACGGCGGTTTCGGCATGATCAACCTGCAGGGCATCGTGAAGCCGAGTTTTCACGCCTACCGCATGCTTGGTGGGCTCGGAGACGAATTGGTCGCCACTTCCGATTGCGGGGTGGTGACCCGGGATTCCGCATCGGGCAAGCTAAGTGCGCTGGCATTCCATTATCCGCCGGAAATGCCGCTTTCCGTGCCCGCTTCGTTTGACAGCCGTGACAAGGCCTATGAAACGCTGGCGTTGGGGCAGAACGAGGAATTTCACCTCGAATTGTCAGGGTTGAGGCCCGCAGCCAGCCTGCTGATCGAAGTGCTCGATGCCGACCACGGCAATGCAATGGCGGCTTGGAATGCGATCGGTGCGCCCGAAGAACCCAACCGCGAGCAGACCGGATTTTTGCGTCAGGTTTCCATGGAAACACAGAAGTTGAGCGCAATCGCCAATGACTTAGGGCAATACTCTCTTTTTCTGAAACTGAAACCGTGGAGTGTGATTTCGATTCAGGAACAGTAAATTTCAAACCGATTTCAAGATGACCTCATCCCTTGCAACCATTCCGGTATTGGCCGCCAAATCAGCCCGTCACGGGTTCGATCTTTGTGTCGAGAAAACCCGCAAAAACATCAGCGCACTCAATAAGCAGCCCACCACTTGGGCGATCGGATTCGATGGTGATTACACGAAGTGGAACGAAGGATTTTTTGAGATCGGCAACTGGACGACATCGTTTTTCACCGGCATGAGCCTGCTTGCTTGGGAAGGCACCGAGGACGAGCATTTTCTGAAGGAGGTGGAGCGCCTGCTGCCACTCTATGAAAAAAAGCTGGATAGGGAAAATGCTGCGAACACAATGCACGACCTCGGCTTCCTATACTCGCTCTACTCGGTGGCGCTCTACAAGCTGACCGGCGCTGCATGCCATCGCGAGCTGGGCATTCGTGCGGCAAATGCTTTGGCCGCGCGATTCATTCCGAAGGGAAATTATATACGCGCTTGGGGCCGGATGGATGAGGATTCCACCGATTACGCCGGCCTTGCGATCATCGATTGCATGATGAACCTGCCGCTCCTCTACTGGGCGACTGAGGAAACGGGCGATCCCAAGTTCCGTGACATTGCCATCCGCCACAGCGACACCACACTGAAGAATTTCATCCGCGATGATGACTCCGTGTTTCACTCATACCGCTTCGACCCGGCCACGGGTGAGCCGACTGCTGGGGACAACTACTGCGGCCGGGACGTTGACTCGCACTGGGCGCGCGGAACGACTTGGGCGATGTATGGTTTCGCTTTGGCCTACCGTCACACGGGCGACGAACGCTATCTGGACGCGTCTCTCAAGGTAACGCGGAAATTCACCTCGTTGTTGGATGACGAGGTCGTCCCAGTTTGGGATTTCCGGCTCAAGGAAGGCGAGCCGCTTCTGCGCGACTCTTCGGCGGCGGGGGTGGCAGTTTGTGCGATCCAGGAACTTCAAGCTCTCGGCAATGCGGATGCTTCCATGCTTGGCGTGAAGGACGCGCTGATGGAGCGCCTCTGCTCGGCTGACTACCTTGACACCGACATGAGCTGTCGCGGAGTGCTCAAATTTTCCGAGGTGGGTGATGGCGTGGGCAAGGCGCGCAGCGCCTACACCAGTTGGGGCGACTACTATTTCATGGAAGCCCTCGCACGCGAACTTGGCCTGCCGGTCACCTGGTGGTAAGTTATTCTCCCATGCGCGAATATCTATCTGTCCACACGCTGGGCGACACACTGGCGCGCTATCCGATCGATCACTCTTCAGGACAGGTGGGATTGGAGCTGGTCCCTTTGGCTCTCGCTGGAAATACCGTCGAGCCACGCGAGTCACTGCGGGGCGAGGCATTCATCGATGCCATGCCCGGCGATGACGCATGGCCCGCCCGCCCGATCGACCCATTGGTTCAGTTGAAGCTCGTCGGCGACGAATACCCCGGAGCCTTCGCTCAAGGTCACACGATGCGGAATTCTGGATCCGTTTCCACATTCCGATATGAAAGCCAGGAGGTGGAAAATCTCGAAGGCGCGCGAATCATCATCACCCGTCTCCGCCATGACAGCGGATACCGCCTTGAGCATCGGTTAGCTTGGAAGGATGACGATGCCGCATTCACCATCAGCACATCGTTCATCAACGGGTCGGACAGTCCCGTCCTGCTGGAAATGTTGTCGAGTTTTTCGCTCTGTGGAATCACGCCATTTCATGAAGCGGATGCGGCGGGACGTTTGAGGATCCATCGATTCCGTTCGATCTGGAGCGCCGAGGGACGGCATGAGAACCAATCGGTTGAGGAGCTTCATCTCGAACGCTCGTGGAGCGGCGCGGGGGCTTTCAGCGAGCGTTTCGGCCAGCTCGGCACCATGCCCGTCCGCCGCTGGTTCCCATTTGTCGCGGCGGAGGATTCCGTCGCCGGGGTGTTCTGGGGAGCGCAACTCTCGTGGGCCGGTTCCTGGCAGATGGAGGTGTTCCGGCAGCACGATGATCTATGTCTATCAGGTGGTCTGGCGGACCGCGAGTTCGGGCACTGGATGAAATCTATTGGGCCGGGCGAGACATTTAAAGCTCCATCAGCCATCGTTTCGTGCGTGCATGGAGATTTCGCCACGCTTTGCGACCGGCTCACCGCCATGCAGGACGCGGCGGTGAATGCGCAGCCCGCCGTCGAACAGGATCTACCTGTCATCTTCAACGAATGGTGCACCACCTGGGGCGATCCCTCGCATGGGAACATCACCGCCATCGCTGATCGGCTTCAGGGGACCGGAGTCCGCTATCTGGTGATCGATGCCGGATGGTATCGGACGGATGGCACGGACTGGAGCAGTGGTCACGGAGATTGGAATCCGAACCCACGGATGTTTCCCGATGGACTCGCGGCCACCGCCGAAGCCATCCGCCGGCGCGGGCTCATTCCCGGACTTTGGTTTGAAATGGAAACCGTCGGCTCGCAAAGCACGGCATTCAAGCTGGGTAAACATTTCATCATGCGCGATGGCATCCCGATCACCGTGCGCGACCGGCGCTTCTGGGATTTGTGCGATCCCGCGGCCGTTGATTATCTATCTGAAAAAGTCATTGATCTGTTGGAGTCATGCGGCTTCGGCTACCTCAAGGTGGACTACAATGAAACCGCCGGCCTCGGCTGCGATCACCCGGACTCGCAAGGCGAGGGACTGCGCCGTCAGATCGAAGGCACCTATCGATTCTTTGAAAAAATCCGTGAGAGACTGCCCAATCTTGTGATCGAGAACTGTTCGTCCGGTGGCCATCGTCTGGAACCGTCGATGCTTGCGCTGACGGCGATGTCGTCGTTTTCGGACGCGCATGAACTCGTGGAAATCCCTGTCATCGCCGCGAATCTCCATCAGCTCCTACTGCCGCGCCAGAATCAGATCTGGGCGGTGCTGCATCCCACGGATTCCGTGCAACGCCTGCGCTATAGCTTGGCCGCCACCTTCCTTGGCCGCATGTGTCTTTCGGGGGGGATTGAAAAGCTTTCACAAGATGCCCTGTCCATCGTGCGTGAGGCCATTGAGTTCTATCAAAAAGCCACCGCCGTGATCAAATACGGCACGAGCCGCAGGTTCGGCGAACTCGGCCCGAGCTGGCGTCATCCCGTGGGCTGGCAGGCGATGGTTCGGGCCTCGGAAAAACAAGGGCTGGTTGTATTGCACGCTTTTGCAAACGCACCCGACCGGGTGAATATCCCGTTGGACGGACCTTGGAAAATTGCCGGAAGCTTTGGAATCGATCCGAGCGTGGTCGTTTTCAACGGCACGGGATTGGATTTGCCAACCGGCGGTGATTTCTCCGGAGCTGTCCTGCTTTTGGAACGATGAACGATGCATTACGAATCGGTCAGTGATGATTTCCAATCAGGCAAGCCGTGGCGAACCCTGTGGGCTCTCTATCGTCCGCAGAGGAGGGATCTGGTTCTCGGTGAATTGATCTATATCGTGAAGGCGAGTCCCGTCTGGGGGCTGCCAATCATCACCGCGAACATCATCGACGTATTGGCAAAGCATCCCGCCGATGGCATGAACAAGCTGATCTGGAATGCCTCGATCGGGGCGGCGCTGATCTTTCAGAACATCCCGAGCGGTATGCTCTATGCCCGTTTCACCAGCCGTGCGTTGCGTGGTTTGGAAACATCGCTGCGCTCCGCCCTGGTGCGGCGCTTGCAGTTGCTTTCCATTGGATTTCACAGCCGAAAGAGTTCAGGCGCGTTGCAAACCAAAGTGCTCCGCGATGTGGAATCGATCGAACAAATGAGCCGTCAGTTGATTGATGCTGGAACCTTCGCGGTGGTCAGCGTGCTGGTCGCGATCACAGTGACCGCCATCCGCATGCCGGTTTTTGTGCCGGTGTTTTTCCTGCTGATACCCATCGTGGTGGGAATCCGTATGGCGCTCAGTGCGAAGATGAAACAGTTCAACTCGGAGTTCCGTCATCGCATCGAGTCGATGAGTTCGCGGGTGCTCGGTATGATCACGATGATTCCGGTGACACGGGCCCACGCAGCGGAAGACGAAGCGATCGCGCGGGTGGAGAGTAGCTTTGATGAGGTGAGCGAGGCCGGACAACGGCTAGACCGCCATGGCGGACTCTTTGGCGCGGTGGCTTGGGTGTGTTTCATGCTGCTCCAGTTAGGGGTTCTGATAACTGGGGCAATACTAGGCTATCAAGGGAGACTCGCGCTCAGCCCAGGAGATCTTGTGCTTCTATCGGGATATGTCGCGGCCATTGTCTCATCGGTGATGCAGTTGAATGCGATGCTGCCTGTCATCACACGTGGTTTCGAGGCGATCAACAGCATCGGCGAGGTGCTGGAAGGTCCCGAAGTCGAATCAAGCGCCGGCAAGCTGGAATTGGCATCGGTGAAAGGTGGCTTCACTTTTGAAGACACCTATTTCGAATATTCCGAAGAACAAGGTCAGGTGGCGACGCTGCGCGGTCTCAACCTGAGTATCTCCGCAGGTGAAACGATTGGCATCGTCGGCCCGAGTGGTTCGGGGAAGTCCACGTTGATGAGCCTGATCATTGGTTTCTATCAACCGACTGCCGGACGCGTTCTGTTGGACGGTAACGACATGGGCACCATCAATCTGCGCAGTTACCGCCGCCAGCTCGCCGTGGTGAGCCAAGAGACGATACTCTTTGAAGGATCCTTGCGCGAAAACATCGCCTATGGCATGCGCGACATCAGCGAGGCGCGGATCGAGACAGCCATCCGCGCGGCCAATGCAGCGGATTTCATCAGAGAGCTGCCGCAAGGGTTGGATACCATGATTGGCGAACGAGGCTCGCGTCTTAGCGGCGGCCAACGGCAACGCATTGCGATCGCACGTGCGCTTTTGCGCGATCCACGGGTTCTCATTCTCGACGAGGCGACCAGCGCGCTCGACGGTGGCAGCGAGGCGGTCGTTCAGGAAGCGCTGGATCGCCTCATGCTGGGCCGGACGACTTTCATCGTCGCCCACCGCCTCAGCACCTTGCGCCGCGCCGACCGCGTGGTCGTCCTCAATCGAGGTCGCGTGGAGGCAGTCGGTAGTCCATCCGAACTCGCGCTGAAAATGCCAGCGCGGTTCGGGGAATTTGCCTCTGGCACGGATCTTGCAAACGCCTGCTGAAAATCTTTTTCATCTCCAATTCACGACTATATGATCGAAAACAAATCGAAAACAATCAGGCCCGGGGCTCCCTGGCTCGACGACCGCGGCTTCCACGTTCAGGCGCACGGCGGTGGTATCATCAGACTGGATGGCACTTATTTCTGGTTTGGTGAGGACCGCAGCAGGGATAACGATCCGGGGAAACGCCAGGTGGCCTGTTATTCATCGGACGATCTGGTGAACTGGAAATTCCGTAAACAAGTGATCAATCTGGAGGATCCGGAAAATTTCGGTGAGGAATGGGTGCTGGAACGTCCGAAGGTTTTTTACAATGTGAAAACTGGCAAGTATGTGATGTACATGCACATCGACGGGAGGATCACCCCGGATCACAAGTCGAAATACAGTGTGGCGCGCGTCGGAATCGCGGTCTGCGACACGGTCGATGGCGACTATCAGTATGTCAGTTCCTTCCGTCCCTTGGGTTGCGAAAGCCGGGACATCGGCCAGTTCATCGACGACGATGGCATGGCCTATCTTATTTTCGAGGATCGTGCGAACAAGGGGTTTCACATCTCGAAACTATCGGATGACTTCATGACGGTTGAAAAAGACATGTCGTTCATCGCCGCTGGCATTGAGGGCGGCGCGATTGTGAAATTCGACGGGCTCTATTACGTGCTCGGATCGGCGCTCACGGGATGGGCCCCGAATCCGAACAAGTATGCAGTGTCCGCATCATTGGAAGGTCCGTGGTCCGAGCTGAAGGATATTGCGCCGCCGGAGACGAATACCTACGGTTCCCAATCTACGATGCTGCTCAAGGTCCAGGGCACCAAGGCGACCACTATCATCTACATGGGAGATGTGTGGAAGCCAGATAGCCAGTGGGAGTCCAGCTACGTCTGGATGCCTGTGGAAATCGGCGGAGGCAGGCTTTGGCTGCCTGAGCCGAAAGACTGGACTCTCAATATTGCCACCGGCGAAGCGGTGATTCTCTAATTACATTCAATCGATTTCCCATGACCGTTCATCGCATCCAGCACGAGTTTCTCGCAATTGACGAAGGTTTAGCCACCTTGCTGCACGTCGACGAATCCGATCCATTGAAGGATTGGGTCGTTCCCATCGGCCATCCGCAGGCGCGCGACATGCAGTTGGTGGGTGGGAACCGGGTGCTGATAGGTCATCACCACGGTTGGTCGGAATTCGATCTGGGCAACGGCAGGTTGGTTTCGGAATTCACCGCTTTTGACGGGGTGACAGCAGTCCGCCGCCAGCCCAACGGACATACGATTGTGGCCGGTGTCGATATTGCCGGAGCGGACGGGGTGGTGGTGCTGGAACTGGATGGGGAAAACAAAGAGATTCTCCGGGCGATCTATCCCGGTGACTATGTCCGGTTGATCCGCCAGACGGCTCAGGGAACATTGCTCATGTCTTGCAACGACCGCATCCGCGAAGGCGACAGAGATGGGAATTACCTGCGCGAGTTTCCCGTTGAGGGATTCTATCATGCTTGGAAATCCCTGCGCCTGCCGAATGGAAACCTTCTGGTTTCCGCAGGATATGGTGCGTTCATGGTGGAGATCGATCCGGATGGGAAAACCATCCGGAAGTTCGGTGGCAAGGAGCAGGTTCCTGCCGAAGTGAATCCATTTTTCTACGCCATGTTTCAACTGCTTCCGGACAACCACATCGTCCTAGCGAACTGGCAGGGGCACGGCGAAGGATTCGGTGCATCCGGCATCCAGCTTCTGGAGTTCGATCCAGCGGGTGCGATTGTCTGGAAATGGAGCGATCCGACGAGAATTTCGTCACTGCAAGGGGTTCTAGTGATAGACGGGCTGAATACAGCAGTTCTGCACGATGAGCGGAACGGCGTGATGGAGCCGACCTAACGGATTCGATGTTCGTGTGCCGCTTACATGGCGGCAATGTTAGTTGATCGCATCAGCGTGCGCCGTCCGCACATCCGAATGGCCGAAGCGTTATCTCTCCAAGACGTTTTCACCAGCATCTACGTCGCGAGGTTTGATTCGTTTCAGACCTACCTGATCCAGCTGGAACGGATCCGAGGTCCGGGTGGTCCATGTGCGCAGGGTATTGAAGCCGAAGTTATTCCTTCCGGAGTGATTCTTGAGGCGTTTGACCAACTCCGTGCAAACGCCATGCAACTCACTTTTGACCCCTGCAGAACTGTGCGTGCTTGACTGAATCCGTTGAGGTGGTAATTCCTGAGAAAACCTTGTGAGTAATCCAACCCTACAAACCATTGCCGATCAGGCGGGCGTCTCCCGCGCCGCTGTCTCTCTCGCACTGAGGAACCAGCCCGGAATTTCTGTCGAAACCCGCGACCGCATCAAAATGATCGCCGAGGAGCAGGGATACCGGCCGAACCCGATGGTGTCCGCGTTGATGTCGCATCTGAAGACTCTGCGGCCGCTGACCAAGGTTGGGTCCATTCCCTTCATCACCGACTTCCCCACGCGGGACGAATGGCGCGAGTTTCCTACGGTCTTGCGCTACTACAACGGTGCGAGCCAGCGCGCGCAGCAAGCGGGATACCATCTTGAGGAAATGTGGTTGAGGGAACCAGGAATGACCTCCAAGAAAATGCGTTCGATTCTAATTAACCGCGGCGTGGAGGGCGTTTTAATCGCGCCGCTGCCCTTGGGACGCAGGCATGTGTCGCTCCATCTGAGCAACTTCGCGGCTGCCACGATGGGTTTCTCGCTAGTGCGGCCGAAGCTGCACAAGGCGGTGCACCGGCACATCGAGTCGCTCCGGCTGGTCATCCACAAGGTGGGGCACCTCGGATACCGGCGGATTGGGTTTGTAGTCTACGAGACTCAGGACCGCCGCAACGATTTCAACTGGTCCACAGCCTACGCCGGCTATCAGATCAGCCTGCCCGTCGAGCAGCGGATTCCCATCTACTACATCGAGAATGGTAACTCCGCGATCTTCGCAAAATGGCTCAAAACCTGGAAACCGGAGGTCATCCTCACTGGAAATTCACTGGTCCTCGGGATGTTGGAGGAAGCCGGACTGTCGGTGCCTGGGGACGTCGGCGTAGCAACTCTAGATCATTCCTCCGTCGACAAGGGCATTGCCGGAATCGACCAGTTGCCCGAACTGGTTGGGGCCGCGGCGATGGACATGATCGTCGCCCAGATCAACCGCAACGAACGTGGCATTCCCGCCAGCCCGCGGCAGATCACCACAGAAGGCGTTTGGGTGCCCGGAAAAACCTTGAGAAAACTCGATGGCGCGAGAAACACCGTGGAAATCTGCTAGTCTATTCGTTTCTAGCAGGTGCGAGCGCCGCCCCATCGCCGGGTTCGAGCCGGGTAACCGCATCCAGAACGTCTTGACCATTGAGAACCCGGCGAGACTCGATCCGTCCGCCTCGGTTGAGCAGGCGGTGAAGGTTTATGTGCCGATTTTAATAGAAGTTCGATAGATCGATCAGCGATCGGGCGGGGGGAATGTGGGCATCACCGGAACCCCCGCAGATTTCGGACAATGCGATTTCCAGAAATGCGACGCGAGTCAACTCATGAGGTTCAGCGGGAAACGGACGATGCGAACAGCTCCTTGCCGCCTCGCCGGATGCAGATGGCGGAGTCTGTTAGTTCGACTTCCCAGCCGGAGGCCTCGACCGCTGTGGTTTCGACAGTCCAGCGTCCGGGCCAGCCCGTGGCGTAGGTTACGAGCCACGTTTCGCCCGGGGGGTGATCACCGAAGAGGGTGGGGAAAACGGCGGAAAACCACATCAGGTGGAACCAGGGTTCGTGGGATTGCAGCACACCTCGGCGTTGACCATGGAGGTCGAAAATCGCGGAGCCCATCGCGTCGTTAGTGATCGCTTGATCCGACAATTCCGTGAATCCGGTTACCTGCCGGTCGATGGCGAACCCTCCATCCGATGACTGTAGCTCGCGTTGGGAGCGGATACGGTGAATCCTCAAATGCCCCGGGAGCGCGGGCAGCAGCCATGTGCGGACCTCGACATCCGGCCATGGACACCAGGTGGACGCCAGTGCGTTGCTTTCCATGAGAGGCGACTCACATTTTTCGCGAAGGCGGAAATGCCGGCCGCCATCGTCACTCAGCGCGAACGTACAATCGAGGCCTGCGCGTCCTGCGGAAGCCCCAGCCGCGACGCCGAATCCGAAGGTCGCCGAGTAGGCGCATTTCCCATATTTCTGAGCGCAATGCCGCGGCCAGCCTTCGAGTGGCTGTCCTTGATTCAAGGCGAAAACATGTCCGCTTTCCGGATCCTGACAGAGTGCCATGCCCGCAAGCGGTTGAAGGGAAACGGCGCTGCGAACGGGCAGCTTCTGTTCCTCCGCCTGCCAGAAGGGGTGGTGCTCCGGCAATGCCAAGGGAAGAAATACTTTCAGCGCCCACAGCGGGCTGCCGTGCGCGTTGTAGCTCTCGCCCAAGGAGGGATTGAGAAACCGGTAGCCGACGGTTAGGACGCCGGTCTCGGTAAAGATCGGCTGCGCCAGCCACCAGCGGAGGTGTCGCAGATAGAGTCCTTTGATTTCCCCCCATGGCAGCGACTCTACATCGGCGAATGCGAGCGCTCCCCAGAACGCGCCCTGCGCCATGCGATAGATCAGGCTGCGACCGAAGGGAATCGCCGAACCGTCAGCGGAAAACCAATGCACGAAATCTTTCGTGAAACGCGCAGCCCGATCCTTCAAAACTGCAGACCGTACGGGGTCGCAATCCTCGGCGAGTTTCGCATATAACAGCCCGTAAAACTGCATCGCCATCGGGATGTAGTAATCGCCAATTCGGTTTTCATCGCGATACCAGCCATCGCCAAGATGGAACTCATCGATGCGTGCAAAATCTACATCAAGTTGCTCGGGCGACCATTTTTCGCCTAATTTGCGGAGCGCCGCGTTTACGAGCACGCGGAACCAGCGCCAGTTGCTGTCCACGATATCCACCTCGTTGGTGTGATAGAGCCATGCTGCCACCCGGGCGCGTTCTATCGTGCTGAGGGGCTGCCAGAAAACGTCGGGTTTGAGCGCGAGTGCGAGGGCGATCGCTGGCTGCTCGACCTGCCGCTGGTCGCAGCTAACAGTCAAGCCCCAGTATCCCGGATGCTCCGGGTCGGTGCCCGCCACGATGCCGCGCCGCCAGCGATCGGCATCGGGAAACGTCCCGCCACCCGCAAGCAAGGGCACCAGCCCCCACAGCGCCCGCGAGAATGTCTCCAGCGAAGCGGTCGGCTCGCCATGCGCCCCGGCGAGGGCACCGAGGCGGATGCCGGAACCTTCGGGCGTGAAATACGGAAGCAGCGGCGTCAGCAATGACGCCGCTACTCGCGCGACATCATCGCGCGATTCGAGCGGACCGGATTCTAACGAATGGCTCATGGAAACTGAAGTGTGAGTTCCACGCCTTCCTTGTCCAGCGTGCGCATCTGGCGCAGGGATTTGCCGCCGCCGGTGACGTTGAATTCGTAATCTCCGAGGTGGCCTCGGGTGGTGATTTTACCATCGGCATCGGTCTTGAGGTCGGCTCGGGTGAGCCACTCGCCGCGGACGAGGTCGCGCCATATTTTGGCGTTTGCTTTCCCGGACCAATCGGCGCGGAACATGGCGGCATCAGACCTCCAATGTTTCTTCTCCCAGAATCCCCACATGGTGAAGCCGGTGACCGACGGGTGGCTGTAAAGTGCGATGAGGAAATCGCGGGTGTAGTCGGCCTGGAGTTCCTCGTCGGCGCTGTTGACGTCGAACTCGGTGATCTGGAGTTCGAGACCGGGTCCGGCGAGCAGATCGAGGTCCTTGAGCACATCCTCCGGGCTTCTAACCTGCCGTCCGATGTGCCCTTGGATGCCCATGACGTCGATGGGCGCTCCAGCGGCTAACAGGTTGTTTACGATTTTTAGATAGCTGGCGATGATGTCCGGGCTTTTGCGGCTGTTGAGCATGCCGTAGTCGTTAATGAAAAGTTTGGCATTGGGATCGGTCTTGCGGGCGAGTTTGAACCACTCGGCCACTTCGGTTTCCGGCATATATTTGAAATAATCGCGCTCGTGAATCATTTCATTGATGACGTCCCAGCCGTAGATGCGGCCGCGGTTGGCGGTCATGATGTCGCGGATGTGTTCCTGGACGAGCAGCGAGAGTCCCTCGCGCGGTGCGGGCATGGCGGCGATGCGGCGCGGGGAGAATTTGTCGGCGGGCCACGAGAGGGTGTGACCGCGTTGGCGCAGTCCTTGCGACTGGATCCAATCGGACGCGCGCAGGGCTTCCTCGCGGCTCGCGACGCTGCCGCTCCACTTTGGCCACTTGAAGCCGTTCTCGATGGTGGCGGTGTCGAACATGGCGAGCAGGGTCTCGCGGTATTTCGAGGCGTCTGGTGAATCCGCTAGCAGAAAAGAGGCGTCCACCGAGGTGGCCCAGAGGAAGGCCGGACGCTTGAGCCGGACTTCGACATGGGCGTCGGGCACCGGTTTTCCCGCCGCATCGATCACGCGCACGGCGATGGGCGCTGTTCGGTATTTCTCGATGCGTTCGAGCGCGGCTTTACGCCAGGCGGCACCCTGCTCGCGACCTCGATAGGTGAAGCGGGTCTGTGGAAGATCGGAAATTTTCACGCCGCTGCCGAAGTTGAGAAGCTCGAAGCGGGCGATTTGGACGGCTTGGGGAATGGTGCCGAATGATAACTGAATCTTTCCTTGTTCCACCGTGACGTCGCGCTGGACGACGAAGGGAATCTCCATCAGCGCCCAGTCCGGCCCGGCGGTTAGAGGGAGCTTCACATGGGCGGCGTAGGTGGGCTGGTCCTGCTTCACGGTGAACTCGAAATCCGCCTCACCGGATTCCTGCCTTGCGTATTCGGCGCGGGCGAGGAAGCGGGCGAGCACGACATCGCCACGCTTGGCGGGCTGGCGGAAATTCCAATTCACGCTGACCTGATCGGGCTGCTTCGGTCGGGCAAAATTTTCCACGCGCAGCTCGTCATCCTTGCTCCAGACGGCTGTGGCTGGTGGCGTGGACTCCGTGTCATTGCGGAATTTCATCGTGCCCTTGAGATCGTCCGGCAAGAGGCTGACGGGTTTTTTAGCGGCGAGCTCAGGTGCCAACGGCGGCGGGGCGTCCGCAGCGTTGGTGGATGGATGGAGAGCCAGCAGGGCGATCGCAAGAAATGATAAATGGCGGGTTTTCATCGGAGTTGGTCGGTGGAAGTGGAATCTGGCACAGGTGGATAAGCGCTACGGATGAAATAGCTCCGGCAATACATGAAGATTTCTCAACTCGTTGAGACGGATTTGCGAGTAGAAGCCTAGTCGATGAACCCCGGCTAGTCTGGTTCACTCGCAACGAGATTCTCAGATAAGCTGATAGCCAACCCGGAGGTTCAAAACGGCACCTAGCCCGCCAGCTTCCTCCAATGGTGGCGCGCCACCGCCGGGGGCGCACGCGAAAGGAACGCGAAAGGACAGCCAAGAATCAACCGCCCGGCTCTTCTTGCATCCAGCTTTCGCCCCTCTTTGTCATGCGGCCTGCGGCGAGGCCGCGCTACCCACCCCCTCTTCTCTTTCCATTTCAGAATTTCAGCTCTCAGAGTTTCAGCTTTTATCTTCTCTCCGCCTTGCACACGCCTATCCAAAAATGCGCAGGCTCGATCACCGGAAACCCGGCAAGCACCGCTTCGGCCTCGGTGATTCGCCAGCAGATGCCGAATCTCAGAATGGAACATCTCCCGTCAGTTCCCGCGCCTCCGCCACCCGCGTCTCCTGCTCCTAAAAACTTCGCGCCCCTCTGCGATCTTTGCGCCACTCTCCGCGACCCCTGCGTCTCCGCGTTTCGTTCCTTCTTCACTCATCTTTCTCTCAACTCTCAACTCTCAACTCTCAACTCTCAACTCTCCTCCACCCGCCGCAGTTGTATCGCTAGATGGAGGAAGCGGAGTTGATGTGCCTTGCCTTGTGGACTGAGGGTGGAGCGAGTTTGTAGCATCCTTAGGGAATGGAAAATCAAAGTCGTTTCTGCGAGCAATGATTGTTAGTCGGGCCCCCAGTTACGAGGGAGGAAATTTGGCGGTAAATTGTTAATCGGAGAGAACTGACCCTATTCATGTAATGAGGGTTCATTTACTACCGAACGTTTGATGTGCGCCCACCGGCGCGTTTGAAGTGATTTTGAAATGAAATTGAAAAGCTTACGGTCGGTTGGTGCGTCACGACTTCGGTTTCCCGAATTCATTGGATAGGGTGCGCGCTGAAGCGGGAACCGACCGTGCTTCCCCAATACGATAGAGCCAAAATGGTCAAAGTGACGGGCACACCGACAACTGACATCTTCCACTGCCCGTCTTCGTCACCCAAACTGGCCAACGAACTCAAAGTGATAAGGATAAAGCCAAGTGAGAATGCTGTAGCCGGGATACACTTGGCACCTTGGCCACAAATATACTTGCGTCCAAGAAAAGAGATCAGGAAGGCAGCAATCGCACAACCCAAGCCAACCAGGACCAACGGCGTCCATACAGCCAGCTCATACGATCCTTGCCAATTCCGCTCATATGTTACGTAAGCAGTGAGCCAGAACGGGAAGAAACTGCACAAACCAGCTACTACGTGTAGCCCGATGTTTGCTGCTAATCTTGCTTTCATTCTGCACAACGTTTGATGTGCGCCCACCGGCGCGGTTGAAAAGAAGTGGAAATGAAATTGAAAAGCTTAGGGCCGGTTGGTGCGTCACGACTTGTTGAACAGAGCCGCTGGGCGGCGATTCCTTA
>JBDTNJ010000203.1:0-3948 GCA_039933825.1 Luteolibacter sp. | reverse complement strand
ACCGACGTGCTCCGGGAGTGAGTTTGGGCTTGGCGGTTGAAAACCGCCGCCACGGAAATGATCCCAGCCGCCGCTCAGCGAATGA
Organism: Luteolibacter sp.; assembly: GCA_039933825.1. Taxonomy (GTDB): domain Bacteria; phylum Verrucomicrobiota; class Verrucomicrobiia; order Verrucomicrobiales; family Akkermansiaceae; genus Luteolibacter. The sequence continues at coordinate 3,863 of JBDTNJ010000203.1, read as the reverse complement.
CCTTCGCCGGCGGCGACGAGGTGCCCGATCACGGTTAGCGGGAGATAGGGAAACGGCCACGAGGCGAAAAGTTCAGCCACGCGTTCAGCTTCCATGGCGAATAGTAATTCAAAGTCCTCCCCATCGCCAATCGCTTGCGCTGCAGTGCAACCTTGGGTGATCGGAAGCGCAGTCTGATCAATCATAAATCCACAGCCGGAAGCCGCGGCCATGCGTGGCAGATCCTTCGCCAAGCCATCAGATAGATCCATCATGGCGGTGGGTTTGAAATGAGAAACCAGCCACGCGGCTTCGTCGACGCGTGGTGTGAAATCGAGATGTTTCCCATGGATTGAGCCGCCGAGTTTTCCTGTGACGAGCAGGAAATCGCCCGGGGTCGCGGTCGACCGAAGAACCAGTTGTTCGCGGCGGACACTACCGGTAGCAGCAACTGAAATCACGGCGGACGAGCCTGATGGAACACTTGAAGTTTCACCACCTGCGAGAACGCCACCAAATTTTTCCAAACAATCGCCAATGCCCCGATAGAGATCCTCCACCCAAGCAACCGGAGTTTCCGGCGGCAGGGCGAGGGTGATGAGGAAACGTTCGGGGTGCCCCCCCATGGCGCCGAAATCCGAGATGACGCGGGCAACCGATTTCCAACCTACAGCACGCGGTAGACTGTCTGGAAGGTAATGAACATTCGCGACGAGTGCGTCGGTTTTTAAAAGCTGAAGCGTCTGGGAGTGCGGGCCGGGATCAATCACCGCGCAGTCATCGCCGGGACCGGCCGCCGCAGAGGAGTCGCGCGGCACGAGCTCTATCAGCCGCTCGATCAGGGCGTCCTCACCGATTTCACGGAGTGTTATCACTGAATGGAATCAAGCGGGAGGTGATAGTAGCGGGCGGCGATTTGCACCAGAACCGTGGCACCATTGAAACAAAAGTGCACAGCGATGGGTGCCCATAATGAGCCGGTTTTTTCGTAGATTAACACGAGCAAGCAGCCGAAGATGAAAAGCGGCAGTAGAGCGCTCAAGCTGCCATGGGCGGAGGCGAAGATGAGCGCGGAAAAAATTCCAGCAGCCCATGGCCCGGCGAATTTTTTTGCTGCCGGATAGAAATAGCCACGGAATACAAGCTCCTCACAAATCGGCGCGGCGATGACGGCGGCGAAAGCCATCAACCCGAGCACCAGCGGATCGGTGGAGTTTTGCAGGAGTTTGACGGTTTCCTGCACCGACTCGACGCCGAATGATTCCATCCATTTCATGTACCCCGCTGCTTGGAGAGTGCCGAAAAAGATCCACATCAGAAAAACCGCACCGGGTGCGATGAGAAAGACCCAAGGCCATGAGCGCCAACGAAGGCCGAGCCAATCGATCGGATGAACACGCATGGCCATGACAAGCAGGACAGCCCCCGCAATGAAGAATTGGAATCCAATGGATGCGATCAGGCCCTTGGAATCGAGCACCAGATCCGTCTTCTGTGAGGCACGCACCGAGCTGATGACCAAGGCGAGGAAGATGAGGTAGATCATGCCGATCCCGATCAAATCCAATGGCTGATAAAACCATGTGGGAACTTTTCCAGTTGGAAGCGCCGGAGGCATTTCGGAAGAGGCCGGAGATTCGTAGGGCGATTCCTCATTTTCCTGGCCTGGCTGCAAGCCGCTCGCAGCCACTGGATTTTTGGCCCGCATTTTCTTCGCCACTGAACTACTTGCGAAAATCCCAAGTGCCGCGATGAAACTGGTGGTCAGGACGAGTTCGGTAGGATCTGGCATGGGCGGTGACTGCGCTGGGGAACCTGCGACGGCTAAACGCGACCGCCAATGGAAAAATCAAACTAGCGGCGGATTAGTGGTTTATATATCGAGAAGGTCAAGAGATGCTTGCATTTTTTAAAATTTACGAAAAACTCCCGACTTATTAAAAAAACATCAGCAGACATGATTCAGCCCGGTAATCCCTATCGCACCATCCTGCGGCGGGAATACCCCGAACCATTGATTGCATTGTTGGCGTTTGTTTTGGGGATCTGGCTATGGGATCACTATTGCGGCAAAACGGAAGGCTATGCACCGGGAACCGAAGAAATTGCGCTGGTTAAAATTGATCGGGATCTGCGCCTGGCGGATGCGATGGCAGATGATCCGCCGTGGTTAAGGTGGCTGGCAGAGGTGGATATGCCCGTGGTGGCACGGCGTGATGCTCTGAAAGTTTTACAAAAACTCACGAATGAGAAGTCGATCAGCCCGCGTGGAATCGAAGCGTTTGCGATTGTGACAGCGGAGCAGGACCGCTTACCACTTGAGCAAACCTTGAACACAGCCCTGCAGGGGCAAATGATCTCAGATTTCGGAGAAACATCGCAGAAGCTGGCCAATCACCAAGGCACTTGGTGGCAGGCGAAATTGATCGAAACGTGGGAGAAAACCGCACAGCCCGCAGCACATTGGAGGCAGAACTTTGGCGAAGATTGCCTTCAACTCAAGACGCGCGCGGTCATGGTGAGATCGGCGGTTTGGCTGCTGGGATTCGTGGGGCTTTTTTTTCTACCTAGTACGTTATGCCGGCTGAGAAACGTGCTTCACGCGAAGGTGTCAGGCTACGGCGGGTCGTGGCCCTTGACGCTCGGGTTGATGGTTTTTCTGGTCACGACTCTGGCGTGGATCGGGTTCAGCATGACACTGGAACTGGGGATCGATGCCGTATCGGGACTGCCGCCGTTTCTTGGGATTTTCCTCGATTCCTCCGCCCGGGTGCTGCCGACCCTGATTGCTCTGGGCCTGCTGTTTCGACGGCCTTCACACGCCGTCCGTGTCTTGGGATTGAACCGCCCGATCACGTTCCGGACGATATTGGGGCTATTCGCACTCTTAATGATCCTGGATCAAATCTTGCGCGTGGCTTTCAACAACGCCGGATCGGATGAGCCGGGTGGCGGACTCAGCCATGGCGATGCAGGGGCCTGGGGACTTGCATTCATGATCATTTCGGCCTGCGTGGTAGCACCCCTGGCTGAAGAGACGCTGTACCGTGGAGTGCTTTTCCGCTCGTTTTGGAATCGCTTGGGCGTGATCCCCGCTGCCATCCTGTCATCCGTGATTTTTGCAGCGCTGCATTTTTACGATGGTTATGGCTTGGCCAGCGTGGGGATTTTCGGATTCACCTGCGCTCTGCTTTATGCCTCCTCCGGCTCGCTCACCACGGTGATCGCGCTTCACATGCTTTATAATTCGTCGATCAAAATCCCGGAGTGGATCGTCTATCACGCGCCGCTCGGTTGACCCTCAGACCCGACGTGGTTTCTCATGAAATCAGCGACTTGGGCGAAAAATGGATCGAGGAAACCGCGCGCATTTGCGGGGATTTCCATTTCATCCATGGCCGCGCCCATCAACTCCAACCAGCGGTCGCGCTCGGCGATCCCGATTTGGAATGTGACGTGCCGCATTCTCAACCTCGGGTGCCCGCGTGTCTCTACATAGTGGGTCGAGCCACCCAGCCGAAACAACAAAAACCCGGCCAAGCGTTCTTCCGCGCCTTCCCAATCCTCGCCCGGATACATCGGACCGATCAGGTCGTCCGTCCGGACACGACGGTAAAACGCGGCGACCATCCTCCGGATACCAGCTTCCCCGCAGCTTGCCATCACCTCCGCTTCATTCATGCGGCAAGTGAGTCTCGATTTCATCATCGCACGGCAAGTACCGTTTCAAACCGCAGAGCGATTCCCCCCACCCCGGCGGTCGGTTGGTAAGGTTTCACTTTCCGAACCTTTTCGGTTGCCGTGCGGGCGGGCTTTGCTAGCTTGCTTCCGATTGATTGGGAAAGGTGATGAATGCCATACTCGAACATCCCGTGCTCGTATTG
>JBDTNJ010000202.1:0-4331 GCA_039933825.1 Luteolibacter sp. | reverse complement strand
TCCAACAGAATGCATTGGTATTCTTCGCTGAACATCACGGGCGGATCCGAGTGAAAACCGGCGATCGTATCCGCTCCATATTCACTCACGATGAGCGGCTTCTTATAATGCGTGTGCCAAGGAGTAAGTTCGTTGACCGTCTGCATTTCGATTAGTTCCAAATGCCCCGGGTCCGAATACCAACTGTGATAACGGTTGATACTCATGACGTCCACGTGCTGGAAGGGATAACATTTCTCAGGTGGGTTCACATCCCCCGTGACCAGCGTCACCGGGCGGGTAGGATCGAGTCGGCGGGTCTCTGCAATCACCTCGGCGAAATACTCACCCGCCTTTTCCTCATTCACGATCGGTTCGTTTGCAACGCACCACATCACGACGCAAGGGTGATTCTTATCCCGCTGGATGAGTTCACGCATCACCTGCAAATGATGGGCAAGCGTCCGGGAGGAAATACGCTCCTCACTATAGGTCGGAAGTGCGGAATCCTCAGAACGCATCCCCACGGCAGGAGCCTCGTCGATGACCACGATGCCCGCCCGGTCGGCGAGCCTCATGATTTCCTCGGAATACGGATAGTGCGAGGTGCGGAATGAGTTAGCACCCAACCATGTGATGAGGTTGAAGTCCTTGATGTTCATGGCCAAATCAAGTCCGCGGCCCTTGATGTCCATGTCCTCATGTTTGCAGCAACCTTGAAAATAAAACGGTTTTCCGTTAATCAAAAACTCGGTCTCCGTCACCTCGATGGTGCGCACGCCAAATTGTTCTCGATAGATGTCACTTGGCTCACCGCCAGAACCTAACATCTTGCATTCCAAGGTGTAGAGATAGGCATTCCCCGGTTCCCATAGACGCACGTTTGCGATCTCCAGCGATCCCGTCGCACCCTCTGCCGAGGCGACTTCATTTCCCGCCTCGTCTAACACTGACACGCATACGCCTCGTGAACCACCACCCATTTCGATCTCATAGTCGATCAAGCCTGATCCGTTTTTGAGCGCAGTTAGGATTTTTACATCTTCGATGAAAACCTGCGACGTCGCGGTGAGCACCACCGGGCGGTTCAGCCCCGCGTAGTTGAAGAAATCAAACTGAATTTCCTGACTACGATACCCAGGAGGGTGATTGGTGTCGTCGTAAGTTTTGACAATACCCGGCGGCAGGGTTTCCCAAGTCAGCTCGTTGTTGATCGCCACCGTTACCCGGTTTTCGGCACCGTAGTTCACGACATTAGAAATGTCCGCGCCAAACGGCAGATAGCCGCCACGGTGACTCGCCACTTCGACGCCGTTTACCCATGCGACGGCAGTGTGTTCTGCACTGGCAAAGCGCAGGCACACGCGCTTTCCACGCCAACCAGCCGGGACGAAAAACGTTCGTTCATACCAGACGTCGCCGATGTGGTCACGAATGCTGGCGTCCTGCGTCATGTCGTTGTAGCTGCAGGGAACAGGCATCGGCATCGTCTCGACGAGCGGAGTCGCGAACCAGGCATCGCGATGGCCGCTTGCGTTGCGGTCCACGCGGAAGCTCCAGACTCCGGAGAGATCTTTCACTTCGCGTGATTCATTTTCTTGTGGGTAGAGCATGCTCAACAGGGGTTTCGATTTTTTCAGACCAGTCCGCGCACGGACCTTGATTTCAACAGGCTTCACCTAAAAGGAAGGTCCTGTCACAGGGAAACTTGCAGACTTGGTCCGGCCCGGCAAGCTCGAATTGCTATTACATTGCTTTATAATGTGCCTTTTCAGTGATTTCCATTTGGGATAATCCTACCGATAAACAACCTGATCGTCTCTATTTCATCCCACCATCCGCAGGTCAGTATCGAAGTTTTTGGGGATGTGTCTAGGTTGATGGCGTATGATCGGAATCACTTCATGAACTTCGCCGACCTACATTGTGTTGCCCGGATTGCTACTCGGGAAAATCATCCGTTTCAGCGATGCAGGAATTTCGTTAGGAATTCGACAACTGACTTCTTGATTTCACCCTCGTGGTAGCGCAAGCCCGAATGCACGCCGCCGGGCACCACAATGAATTCCGCTTCCAGTCCCTTCTTCTTGTAGGCATCCACAATGCGCTCCGATTGATCGATCAGCACCTGCTGGTCAGCATCGCCGTGAACGGCGAGCAATGGAGGATCATCCTTGGTCACGAACGAGACACCGCTCGCAAGGCGGGCGAGCTCCTTCTTTTCTGAAACCGGGCCACCTAGGTAATCATAAGCCACCGCGCCCGGCGTTTCCGTCATCGCGGGTTGTGTCCGTGACCTCAGCAGGAAATCCGTGGCTCCGAAAAAATCCACCACGGCCTGGACTTTGGAAGATTGGTCTTTATTCCCGCCGACGTCGCCCTCCAGTTCTTCCTCTCCTCCGGACGTGCCTAACAGCACTGCGAGCTGGCCGCCGGCAGACTCACCCATCACCGCGACCCGGCTCGCATCGTAGCAGAACCTGCTAGCATTTGCGCGCAGCCACCTAACTGCTCCCTTGCAATCGAAGATCTGCGAGGGAAACTTCGCCTGACTGGAAAACCGATAGTCGATGCTAGCCACCGCAAAACCCTGTTCAGCAAGTGATTTCGCGAATGGAGCCTTGCGGGTTCCGCTTTTCCATCCTCCACCGTGAATGTAGAGTAAAAGTGGCGGACGCTTGCCCCCCTTGGGCACGAAGATGTCAACGCGCAGGTCCGTCTCAGGTGTGCTAGCGAAGACCTGATCCGGAAACTCGGAGATTGCCCCAAGCTCTGCGGCAACAGCGGTATGCAGCGCGATGACGAACAAGCCGAGAGTAGATAAGCACAGTTTGGGGAAGGGAAGGGTGAACATCGCGAATCGAAGGTTGAGACTCAGTGACTTCCCACAAGCCAGAGTGCACGGTTGTTTCGAGGTGGTCCTTCTGACTACAAATATAGCTTTAGCTTATCAATTAAAAAGTGCTTTAATTATTTTGTGGACAAGGGGGTATCCTCGGCTATGGGTTTTTTCGTGATTCTTGCAAGTGAGTCGCTCCAATCCAAAAAAACCTCAAATACTCAGGTTGGCCGTCAGTCCAGCCTCAGCCCCCAAATTGGTAGCCAGTGACGCCAACCAAGCTCGTATGAAGTCCTGCATCCCGCTCCTGCGCGTCCTGGCTGGCCTGACTCTGGCTGCAGCCGGTCTTGTGAAAAGCGATGCTACCGTGCCTGCGATCATCTTTGACACCGATTTCCGCTCCGATTGCGACGACGTCGGGTCACTGGCAGCTCTTCACGCTTTCCAGGATCAGGGCAAGGCCAATCTGATAGGAGCGATCGCCACCACGACCGGGGCATATGTGGTGGGAGCGATTGATGCGATCAACACTTATTATAACCGGCCGAACATCCCGATTGGAATCATCTTGGCGGGTGGGGGCCTGAACACGACTCGAAATTCCGATGACTACGCCCATGTATCGGCAGATACGCGGCAATTCGTAAGTGACCAAACCAATGCGACCGCGCCGATTTCCACCGCCCTTTACCGTCAGCTGTTGCACAATGCGGCAGACGGCAGCGTGAAAATCCTAGTGGTGGGCGGGCAAACGGCGATTCTTCGGCTGATGGAGAGCGTTGCAAATCAGGACGGCGACGGAATCGCCCAAACCGGCCAGCAACTCATCGCAGCCAAGGTGACCGAGTTGGTAATCATGGGGGGGCACTTCAAAAATACCACTTTTACTGAATTCAACATCACGCTCGATATCGTTGCCGCGCAGGAGGTGGCCCGCCACTGGCCCACCCGAATCGTTTATTCCGGTTATGAAATCGGCGAGAAAATCCTGACGGGCCAGGCGCTTACCCATCCTGAGAGAAATCCGGTGGCCAAGGCCTACGAAGCTTACAGCGGCACTGCGGGAGGCGCGGGTGTCATTGGAGACAGGAAAAGCTGGGATCAGACGGCGGCCACCTATGCCGTGCTCGGAACCACGTGGAACGACAGGCAACTCTGGCAGCTCAGCGAACCGCACACCATCGACTTCGCGGCTAACGGTGCGACAGTTGCCACTCCCTCGCCCGAGGCTAACCGTTATTTCATCATCCAGTCCGACTCATTGATGAGCAATCCCGAGCTCGAGTCGGTCATCTCCGGGCTGATGACGGTCGAACCGACGAATCCAGGGCCGGTTCCCGTATTGCCGGTGCCGGTCGGAACGCTCGCGCATTGGCGGTTTAACGAGGGGGTAGGTTCCGCCGCTGCGGATGTTAGCGGTCGCGGGTATGGAGGGACGTTGAAAAACATCGCAAATCTTTCCGCCGAGGCCGGAGACGCCACGACGAGCGGCTGGACCAGCGGAGGACGGCTG
>JBDTNJ010000201.1:0-19876 GCA_039933825.1 Luteolibacter sp. | reverse complement strand
ATCGAAGACGATGAGTTTTTTCATCGGTGCCCTTCCGGTAATGAAATCTCAAGCAAGCTGATCTGCCCCCGTGGCTGGCAGATACATTCTCCCACCGCGGCCGGGATGAGAAACACGTCTCCTCGGGTCACCGCGTGGTTGACCCCATGATGTTCAAAATATCCGTCTCCGCCTATGCAAACCAGGGCTCTCGGAACTCCAGCCTCTCCAACGGGAAACCGCGATTCCCCCCGTATTCTCCACATCTCGAAGTGCTCACATCCAAGAAGCCGCTCGCGCATCACCGGCTCCAAGGTCTCCATAATCGTGACCGCAAGGCTGGTAGGCCCTTTTTTGAAATCGATACAGTCGATGGCCTTCTCGATCTCAAGCGCTCGTGGCTGACCTGTCGCCGGATCAATACGATCCCAATCGTAAAGCCGGAACGTCACATCACTGTTCTGCTGCACCTCGAAAACCACGGTGTCCGCAAGCGAATGAACGGTCCCTGCTTCGAGCAAAATACTGTCTCCCTCGCGTGGCGTGAAGGCAGCCAAAAGGTCCGGCAACGACCCTGCTTCAATCGCCCTCCGCAGTTCATCTGCGGAGGTTGGAGTTTTGAGGCCTGCATAGATCCGGCTTCGCTCTCCTGCCTCCAGCACCACCCAGGCCTCGGTCTTTCCGCTTTCCCCGGGTGGAAGTTCATTCGTTTGCTGATCCGTTGGATGGACTTGGACCGAAAGCGAATCACGGGCGTCCAGAAATTTCAGAAGCAACGGAAAACGGGTCGCTTGGCTACCCATCTCACCTAACATACCTACTGCGGATTCTGTCATCAGTTGGGTGATGGTATGGCCCTTGAGCGGTCCATTCGCAACGACGCTGGAATGTTCCTCGCGGTCGCTGAGAACCCACGCTTCACCGATCGCCCCATTTCCGGGTAAGGGTGCTGTTAGCCAATTCCCCAAGCGGCGACCGCCCCAAGGCCGGTATTGATAGATCGGCTTGAAACGCAATGGATAGAGCTGCGATTCGTTCATGGTATTAGCACGGCTGCGCCCTCGAAACGACCCGCACGGAGATCGGCCAGGGCTTGGTTCGCCTGTCTGAGCGGATAACTTGTGGTCCGTGTGACGATGCCGATCTCAGGAGCGAGACTTAGGAAATCAAGTCCGTCCTGCCGCGTGAGATTGGCGACCGAGACGAGCTGCCTTTCTCCCCATAGCAAGTGATAGGGAAAGCTCGGGATGTCAGTCATATGAATGCCGGCACACACGACCCGACCGCCCTTGCGAACCGCCTTCAATGCCAGCGGCACCAAAGGACCGGCGGTCGCGAAAATGATCGCGGCATCCAGAGGCTCGGGAGGCATTTCGTCCGAGCCCCCGGCCCAGGTCGCGCCGAGGCTGCTTGCGAAATTCTGGGTATCCGTATCTCCCGGTCGGGTAAATGCGAACACGGATCGGCCTTGCCACTTGGCGACTTGTGCGATGATGTGAGCCGCAGCGCCGAAGCCATAAATGCCGAGCTTTTTACCAGCTCCAGCGATCACCAGCGACCGCCAACCGATCAATCCCGCGCAGAGCAACGGAGCAAGCGCCACGTCATTGCCGGCCTCGCCGAGTGGAAAAGCAAACCTCGCATCTGCAATTGTCGCCGTCGCGAAACCACCGTCACGCGTGAAGCCGGTGAAGATGGGGTGATCACAGAGATTTTCATGATTCCCGGTGCAATACGGACACACGCCGCAGGTGTGACCAAGCCACGGAATACCGACTCGCTCGCCGATACGCAATCCCTCGACACCCGTTCCAAGCGCGTCGATCCTGCCAACGATTTCATGGCCGGGGATGATCGGAATTTTCGGATCCGGCAGCTCGCCATCGACGACATGCAGATCGGTCCGGCAGACGCCGCAAGCGGACACCTTCACGCGAATTTCTCCGGCTCCGGGTTGTCTATCAGGCAACTCAGTCCATTCGAGAGGAGTTCCGATTTTCTGGAGCACCATCGCGTTCATTTCTCCTCCTTACCATTGAGACGGCTGAAGACACCGGGTAGCAGGTCCGGCAGATCCTCAGCGATGAGGCCAGGTCCGAATTCCGTGGCCGCCGCACCGTGCCACCACACTGCGGCGGCAGCGGCGAGAAATGGCTCCATGCCTTGCGCCAGTAGTCCCAGAATGATGCCGCTGAGGACGTCGCCGGAACCTCCGGTTGCCAACGTCGCCGGTGCGTTGGAATTGATGATTGCCCGCCCATCCGGGGCAGCGATGACCGTGTCGCAGCCTTTCAGGACAACGACGGCACCACTGCGACGTGCCGCGGCTCGCGTCCGGGTGAGCTTGTCGCCACCGGAGTCGAAGATCCGTTGAAATTCGCCATCGTGCGGCGTCATCACACAGGGTCCTGCAATTGCGCCGAACAGCGTATCGGGATCGCCTTGAAACGAGCTGAGTGCATCAGCGTCAAGCACCGTGGGGCGGGCGGTTTGAAGCATGGCCAACACTCGGGCACGGGTTTCATCGCCGATGCCTGCGCCTGGTCCGATGAGAAAGGAGGTGAAACGGTGATCATCCAGAAGCCGCTGAAACTCATCGGATGTTGCAATGGAGTGGACCATGATACTGGTCAACGCCGCCGCGTAGATAGGCAACGCGATTTCCGGCACCGCGACGGTTGTTAGCCCGGCACCTGCGCGGGCCGCCGTGCGGGCCGCCATGCGGGCGGCACCGGTCGTCGGATAGCCTCCGGAGACGAGTGCATGACCACGGGTGTATTTATTTCCTCCTTCACCAGGGCGTGGTAATTCAGCAAACCACAGACCCGGATCATTCTCGAAAGTATCAGGTGAAAGTTCCTGAAGGACTGATGCCGGAGTGCCGATGTCGGTGACGACGACCTCGCCGCAAAAAAATCGGCCGGGTAATAGCAGATGTCCGGGCTTCTTGCGGAAGAACGTCACAGTTAGATCAGAAACCACAGCCCCGAGCGACTCACCGGTATTCCCCATCAAGCCACTCGGAACATCGATGGCAATGATCGGCAATTTTCTTTCCACGGCCGCCGCCAGGGCCTCCTGAGCCGCCCCCGAAAATGCCCGGCTGAGCCCCGCTCCGAAGATCGCATCCACCACCAGTTCAGCCCTGCCGAGCGACGCCGTGTTGAGAGGACTAACATCTCTCTGCCACAAGTCAGCATGATCCCGCGCCGCACCTTTCAGATCATCCCGCGAGCCGAGCAGACTGACGTGGACCTCCCACCCGGCATCGGCAAGCAAGCGGGCAGTCACAAAACCATCTCCTCCGTTGTTCCCCGGTCCGCAAAGGACCGTGACAAGACGCTTTGACCAGCGCCGCTCGATTTCGCACCTTACTGCCCAGCCCGCCCTCTCCATCAGTTCGTAGGTAGACGTGCCGGCCATTGTCGTCAGACGGTCGGCCTCACCCATCTGCCGGACATCGAGTAACGCGGTTCGCAAATTCATCGGGGTTTCTGTCCGGATTGGTTTCGAAAAACTTCAGGCCATAGTCGCATGAGCCTCTTTCGGGAAATCAGCACTTCGGGAAACCGCTTCCCAGATGCCGAACTCCTCGCGCAATTCATCGAGCTTCGCGATCGCGCCATCGTAAGCATTGTTGCCAAGGAGAAGATGACGCGGCGGATGTGAGGATTCCACCGCTGTCACGATGGCCTTCACCGCGCGGACAGGGTCGCCCGGTTGTTTCCCGGAGTCCGCCCGGATCTCACTGCGCCAATCTCCCGCTGTCGCCGCGTAGTCATCGATCTGCAGCTTGCTTTCGTTTGCCGAACGTCCTGCCCAATCTGTCCGAAATCCGCTAGGTTCGACCAGCATCACCTTGATACCAAGTGGTCCGACTTCCTCCCCGAGAGCCTCGGACAAACCTTCGACTGCGAACTTTGTCGCATTGTAGTAACCCAGCGAAGGAAAGCCACATAGTCCACCGATGGACGAAATATTCACGATGAATCCACTGCGCTGCCTGCGCATTCCAGGTAGAACCGCGTGAATCATCCGGCTCAGGCCGAATACATTGACCTCGAACATGCGACGTACCTCCACTTCTTCGCTTTCCTCGACCGCTGCAAAATAGCCGATGCCCGCATTGTTGACGAGCACATCAATGTGCCCGAACTTTTCTTCAGCGGCATTGATGGCGGTTTGGACCTGTTTCTGATCCGTCACATCAAGCTTGAGGATCAATGCCTCCCCCTTGCTGGCCAGGTCTTTGACATCATCAGGATTTCGGGCGGTGACGACCGTGCGGAAGCCACGCTCTAGCAGATGTGTGGCCAGCTCGCGGCCGAAACCGGTGGAGCAACCGGTAATGAACCAAACGGGCTCTTCGATGATCTCCAAGTTGTTATTAGGTGATGTCATAATAATATATTTAAGTATGTAAACTTTTGCCGGTGAAATGATATGATTTGATCAATTTTACGCAGGTGCATCGAACGATCCGGTCCTGACCAACTTCTTGTTCACAAACTGTTGGATTCCCATATCACCCAGCTCCCTCCCGTAACCAGAGTTCTTTATGCCGCCAAACGGCAGCTCGGCATCGGACCAACTGATGTTGTTCACAAACACCATCCCTGTCTCGATGCGACTCGCCACGCGCTTGCCGCGATCAATGTCCTTGGTGAAAACCGAGCCACCCAGTCCGAAGTCGGAATCGTTCGCCAGGGCGATGGCGGCTTCCTCATCCTTCACCCGGAAGAACATCGCTACCGGCCCAAAGAATTCATCGCGGAATGCCGGATTCGCCGGATCCACATCCGTAAGAATGGTCGGCTCCATGAAAGCGCCCGGGCGATCCATGCGCTTGCCGCCCAGCAACACCTTTGCGCCGTGGAGAACTGCCTCATCGACCTGCTTGAGCAAGCCGATCAAAGCTGACTCCGTGGACAAGGGACCCAGCGTCGTTTTCTCGTCCATCGGATCGCCCGGCTTGAGTGCCACGAATGCCGCGGTGAATTCTTCGAGAAATTTGTCCGCGAGTTCATCAACAACGATGAAGCGCTTGGCCGCGCAACAGGTTTGTCCCGTATTATACATCCGTCCCCAGACGGCCCATTTCATTGTAAGTGCGAGGTCGGCATCTTCAAGCACGATGAAGGCGTCGCTGCCGCCAAGTTCCATCGATGACATCTTGAGATTCTGTCCAGCCCGGCCCGCAACCCTTTTTCCGGCGGTCGTGCCACCGGTTAGGGCCACACCCCTGATTCGTGAATCATCCACGACGTGATCCGACTGATCATGAGAGATCAGAAGATTGGTATAGAGACCTGCTGGCGCACCCGCTTCAATCCAGATTTGTTCGAAGGCGATGGCACATTGCGGGACGATGCCAGCGTGCTTCACCACCAGAACATTACCTGCCATCAGATGAGGACCGGCGATCCGCGCCAGTTGATAGTAAGGGAAATTCCAAGGCTCCACGCAGAATATCACACCGATTGGGCTGCTCTCCATATGCGCTTCGCCGTGGGTTGGATTGAGTTTCACCGGGCCAAGGAATCGCTCCGCGTTTTCCGCATAATAGTTCAGGATCTGCGAACTGAACTCCACTTCTCCGCGTGCCTCACTGATTCGCTTTCCCATCTCCATTGTCGTAAGCTTGGCAAACTCGTCCGCCCTTTCGTGAAGAATCTTGGCAGCTTTGCTCACGATGACCGCTCGCTCGGCATAGGAAGTGTGGCGCCATTTCTCATAACAGAGTGCTGCTACTGCGATTTTTTCTTCGAGTTGCTTGTCGGTGAGAACTTCAAAAGTCTTTACGACCTTTCCCGTATTGGGATCGACGCTTTGATAGGCCGGCGCTTTATTGGCTTTGGCGACCACTGGAGGAGATTCGGATAGTGTGTTCATAATAATGGCAGGTCATCACCTGAATTAGCCAAATCTACACTCGGCAGGATCGCTAAAGAAATGGGGTGATACCCTTCCTTCAAGCGATCTTGCCGCCTTCGTTTTCCCAGCGTGAGATCGCTTGTTTTTTCATGGCCTGGTCCGATGCCACGGGATTGGAGATCGGGTGGGAAATGAAATTCCACAACGAAATGACGGGAACCTCAGGGTGATCGGGATCGTAACCGAGAATACTGATCGAAGCGGTGCCAAGTGGAAAATGACGGGCATCGGCAAGCGGTAATCCAATCCAGCGGGCACCCAGAATACCGCCGAACTGGCCGTGAGAAAAGAGCGCGACATTACCATCCAGCAGACGCAGGCGAGCAATGAGACGGTCGGCGCGGGCCAGAATTTCGACGGGCATTTCCCCCTGTGGACAGCCATCGCGGAAAACATCCCAATCCGGTCGATCCTTGCGGATGTCAGCGGATTTTTCGCCCTCGTAATCACCATAGTTCCACTCCGCCAGATCCGGCTCGATTTCCGGGATTCCCTCCAATCCGGCCAGCTTGCAGGTATGGCGGGCACGCTCACGCGGGCTGGTGAGAATATGAGCAAAGGAAACGCCGGCGAGGTGAGGACCCAGTTCCAGCGCTTGATCCACGCCGTTCTCGGTCAGGGGAATATCAGTGATTCCGGTGTGCCGGGCAGTCATCGCCCACGCGGTTTCACCGTGACGGATAAGATAGAGATGCAATGGCATGAGGAAAGGGCATCCTAGATCTGTGATTTTTCCATCGCAGGGGTGTATTCTCCGCGTCGTGCGGCGAGATTGCAGTTGGCGCGATGTAACAGAGCCTCTTGCGCAGCCTTGGTGTTTCTGTCAACACCTCGCCAAATCTCCATTGCCGGTTGCTGGATGGCGCGAGCGAATGAGAAAGAAAGCGCCCAGGGAAGACGCGATCTGAAACGAACATTCATCGCGTTCAGCCGGGCAGAAGCCAATTCGCCGGACTGTCCACCTGATAGAAACGCAATACCTGGAACGGCGGCTGGGACGGTGCGCATCAGGCACATGACTGTCGCGTCTGCTACCTCGTTTACAGACTCCTGCGTCGAGCACTCCGCTCCCGGAAGAATCATATTAGGTTTCAGGATAATTCCCTCCACCATCACCCGCTGATCATAAAATTCATTGAATACCGCACGGATGATGTTCTCCGTCACCTCGCAGCACCGCTTCAACGAATGACTTCCATCCATGAGCACCTCCGGCTCGACGATCGGAACCATCCCGGCCTCCTGGCATAATGCCGCATACCGTGCCAAGGCATGTGCGTTCGCATGGACGCACGCGCATGTGGGCAATCCTTCGCCGATGGTGATGACGGCACGCCACTTGGCGAAACGGGCACCCAGCTCATAATACTCGGAGAGTCGTTCGCGCAATCGATCCAAGCCACCCGTAATCTTTTCTCCGGGATGACCCGCCATTTCGACAGCCCCGCTATCAACCTTGATGCCGGGAATGATTCCCGCTTTGGCGAGGACGTCGACCAGAGGAATTCCATCCTTCGTGTTCTGACGGATCGTATCATCGTAAAGGATCGCTCCGCTGATCGATTCGCCCAGTCGTGGTGTGGTCGCGATCAGCTCCCGGTATGCGTGCCTGGCCTCAACCGTTTGGGGAATCCCGAGATTCTCGAAGCGTCTGTTGCAGGTGGGATCACTTTCATCCATCGCCAACAGCCCCTTCCCACCGGCCATCAACGTCCTTGCTGTCTCCATCAGTAGTTTCTCATTCATTTCGGTTGGCTCCATTTACAATTACCTTTCCATCCCGCTTGAGCGGTTAAGTCAGCTTGACCACCATTTTGCCGATGTTCCTACCGCCAAAGAGTCCGATGAATGCGGCAGGCGCTTGCTCGATTCCTTCGACCACCGTCTCCTTATCCTTAAGTCGCCCTGATCGAAAATAGTCACCCACCTCTTTTTCGAACTCATTTTTACTGGCCAGCCAATCTCCCACGATCAGACCTTTCATCGTCAGGCGCTTGGTCGTCATATTGAACAGATTTGTCGGTCCGGGCTGGGGTGTTGTGCCATTGTAGCCAGAGATGCCACCGCACGCGATGATTCGACCATGAACCCGCAGCGCTGATAGAGCTGCTTCCAGGCTCTCGCCGCCCACATTGTCAAAATAGACATCGATCCCGTCAGGTGCCGCGCGGTTGAGCTGTTCCAACACAGGTGCCGTTTTGTAGTTAAAGGCTCGGTCAAAGCCACATTCGTCCATCAGAAATTTCAACTTCTCGGGAGATCCCGCCGAGCCAATAACATGACATCCCCGGAGTTTCGCCAGTTGCCCGGCTACATTCCCCACGGCTCCGGCAGCTCCGGAGATATAAATCACATCCCCGGATTTGACTTCCACGAGATTAAGTCCGGCCCAGGCGGTCATGCCCGTCATCCCCAACGCACCCAAATAGACCGACAGCGGATTGACCTCCCGATCAACCAAGTGAAGTTCTCCGGGTGGTGATTGAAAGAATTCCCGCCAGCCATACATGGATGTGACGACATCACCCGGCTTGAATTCCTCAGCACGCGACTCAACGACCTCCCCCACCGCACCACCTGTTAATGGTTCACCCAGTTCAAACGCAGGTACATAAGACTTCCCTTCGTTCATACGGCCCCGCATGTAGGGATCTACCGACATGTATCGATTCCGAACAAGCACCTGTCCTTCTTGCAGAGGTGGAATTTCGGTGGTTGCTATCGAAAAATTGGCCTCTACAGGAATTCCATCCGGGCGTGAGGCGAGCCGGATTTCTTGACTTTTTTGAGGGATCATTCGCGTTTGTGGGTAAGGATGAAATTGATGGATAATCGCGCCGGAAAGATACCCGGGAGGACAGGAGAAATCCTATGGGGTGTATCCCTACTGAGCACGCTTCGCGTCCCATTTCCAGTTCCGGATCTCGGGCATGTCTTCTCCGTGTTTGTCAATGTATTGCTTGTGCTCGATCAGCTTCTCCTTGAGTTGCTGCTTCAGGTAAATCCCCTTGTCGCCGGTCTGCGGCACACGGTCGATGGTGTCCATCACAAGATGGAACCGGTCCATTTCGTTGAGCACCGTCATGTCGAATGGGGTGGTAATGGTCCCTTCTTCCTTGTAGCCGCGGACGTGGAAGTTGTCGTGGTTGGTGCGCCGATAGGTCAGCTTGTGAATCAGCCACGGATAGGCGTGAAAGGCGAAGATGACCGGCTTTTCCTTGGTGAAGAGTTCATCGAAATCCATATCGCTCAGCCCATGCGGATGTTCGCTTTGCGGCTCCAACCTCGTCAGATCAACGACGTTGATCACCCGGATTTTCAACTCGGGCAAATGCTCGCGCAAAATGGAAACGGCAGCGAGAGTCTCCAACGTGGGCACATCACCACAGCAGGCCATGACCACATCCGGCGAGCCGTCGCCATCATTGCCGGCCCATTCCCAGATACCAATGCCTTCGATGCAATGCTTCACCGCCGCTTCCATCGTCAGCCACTGGGGCGCAGGGTGTTTGCCAGCGATCACCACGTTCACGTAATGGCGGCTGCGCAAACAATGATCCATCACAGAAAGCAGGCAGTTCGCATCAGGCGGAAGATAGACGCGCACGATCTCGGCCTTCTTGTTCATCACATGGTCAATGAAGCCGGGGTCCTGATGCGTGAAACCATTGTGATCCTGCCGCCAGACATGCGACGTCAGCAAATAGTTCAACGATGCAATTTTAGGCCGCCAGGAAAGATGGGAAGTTACCTTCAACCATTTCGCGTGCTGGTTGAACATGGAATCGACAATGTGAATGAACGCCTCATAACAATTGAAAAGTCCATGCCTTCCCGTGAGTAGGTATCCTTCGAGCCAACCCTCGCACTGGTGTTCGCTCAGCATTTCCATGACCTGTCCGGACGGTGCTAAAAATTCGTCGTGTGCCAACGTCGCGGCATCCCATTGCCGGCTTGTCACTTGGAATAGGGCTTCCAGGCCGTTGGAAAGCGTCTCATCAGGGCCGAAAACACGGAAATTCCGTTGCTGACTATTCAGCTTCGCCACGTCCCGTAAAAACGGGCCGAGCATATGAGTATCGCCACAGCCGGGTGATCCGGGTGCGGGCACATCCTCCGCATAGTCCCGGAAATCCGGCATCCGCAAATCACGAAGCAACATCCCGCCGTTCGCGTGCGGATTCGAACCCATCCGTCGTTCACCCACCGGCGCAAGTTCTGCCAGTTCTTGTTTCAATCGCCCCAACTCATCGAAGAGTTCTTCCGGGCGATAACTCTTCAACCAATCTTCCAACAATTTCAAATGCCCTGGGTGAGTGGCCGGATCAGAAATGGGAACCTGATGGGCGCGGAAAGTGCCCTCAATTTGCAGACCATCGACCCACTCCGGCCCCGTCCAGCCCTTGAGGGAGTTGAGAACAATCATCGGCCAGCGAGGTCGGATGAGACTGCCTGAGATCCGGGCTTCGTGTTGGATGCGCTTGATTTCCTCCACCGCATTATCGAGCGTCGTGGCCATCGCCTCATGCATCACCTCATTAGGTTCCTCCTCGACGAAATAGGGCTTCCACCCGTAGCCACAGAACAACTGATCCAACTCCTCACGGGTGATGCGGGCGAGCACGGTTGGATTGGAAATCTTATAACCGTTGAGGTGAAGGATTGGCAGGACCGCGCCGTCGGTCACCGGATTGAGAAACTTGTTGGAATGCCAAGCCGTAGCTAACGGTCCCGTTTCAGCCTCGCCGTCGCCGACGACACAGGCGACGATCAATTCTGGATTGTCGAACACCGCGCCGAACGAATGGCTCAGCGAATAACCCAGCTCGCCGCCTTCATGGATCGACCCCGGGCACTCCGGGGAAGCGTGACTGGGAATACCGCCGGGGAATGAGAACTGGAGGAAGAGTTTCCGAAGTCCCTCCTCGTCCCTGCTGATATTGGGATAAACCTCGCTATAAGTTCCTTCCAAGTAAGTGTTTCCCACAACGGCGGGACCACCATGCCCGGGTCCGGAAACGTAGATCATGTCGAGGTCATATCTCTTGATGACCCGGTTCAGGTGCGCGTAGATGAAATTCTGTCCCGGCGTCGTCCCCCAGTGACCTAGCAGCATGTGCTTCACATCTCCGAGATTCAGCGGACGTTTCAGCAAGGGATTGTCGTAGAGATAAATCTGACCGACAGACAGGTAATTGGCCGCTCTCCAATAGGCGTCTATCTTGTGGAGCGAATCCGGCGTGAGCGTGTTGGTTTTCATAGGCTGATTTGTCTTGGTTAGATCATTGCGACGAACTGAGGGAAAGGGAGGTTACATTTTTATTAAGTTCAGGATCGAATCAGAGTTTCACCTTTCGCAATCGCAGGGCGTTGCTGATGACGGAGACGGAACTCAGGCTCATCGCGGCACCAGCGATGATCGGACTGAGGAGCAAGCCGAAGAACGGATAGAGCACGCCGGCGGCAATCGGAATGCCGAGAACATTGTAGAGAAAAGCAAAGACGAGATTCTGGCGGATGTTGCTCATCGTGGCGCGGCTGAGCCGGATGGCCTGGGCGAGGCCACGGAGATCGCCTTTTACAAGGGTGATACCAGCGCTATGCATCGCGACATCGGTGCCAGTGCCCATGGCGATTCCGACTTCGGCCTCGCTGAGTGCGGGGGCGTCGTTAATGCCATCGCCAGCCATGGCGACGTGTTTGCCCTCGGCACGCAACTGCTTCACTTTCGCAACTTTACCGGCGGGCTCGATCTCCGCCTCAACGGTGTCAATGCGCAGTTGCCGGGCGACTGCAGCGGCGGTGTGGCGGTTGTCGCCGGTGAGCATTACCAGTTCCAATCCGAGTGCGTGCAGCTCCTTGATGGCCTCGGCCGTCGTGGCTTTGATGGGATCAGCGACAGCGAGAATTCCGGCAGGCTTGCCGTCAATGGCGACAAATATCGCAGTTTTGCCATTCTCCTGAAGTTTGAGCGCCGTGGCTTCGAGCGACTCGAAGCCGGTGACTTTTTCGTTCCGCAGGAAATCCGGTTTACCAACCAGCACCGCATGACCTGCAACGATCCCTGCGACCCCACCTGCCGTCACCGAGCGGAAGTCTTTCACATCGCCGAGAGTGAGGCTTTGATCCTGAGCACCGAGCACAATCGCGGCAGCAAGCGGGTGCTCGCTGTTTTGCTCCAATGAAGCAGCAAGTTGTAGGAACTCTTTGGCGTCAAAATCAGCGCTGGGAAGGACATCCATGAGCTTGGGCTTGCCATCCGTTAGCGTGCCCGTTTTGTCCACGACGAGTGTTGTTACCTTCTCCAGATGTTCGAGCGCCTCGGCATTCTTTACCAGCACGCCGATTTGCGCACCGCGTCCGACGCCGACCATGATGGACATGGGCGTCGCCAGCCCCAGCGCACACGGACACGCAATGATGAGAACCGCCACCGCATTGACCATGGCATGCGCAAGCCGCGGCTCTGGACCGATCCACATCCAGACGACGAAGGTGATCAGCGACACTGCTAGAACCGCCGGCACAAAAATGGCCGCGACCTTGTCGGCTAGACCTTGAATCGGCGCACGACTGCGCTGCGCTTCGGCCACCATGGTGACGATCTGCCCTAGGAGGGTGTCGTTGCCCACCCGCTCGGCGCGCATGACGAAACTGCCCGTACCGTTCACCGTGCCACCGGTCACTTTGTCGCCGGTGGATTTTTCCACAGGGAGCGGTTCGCCCGTGACCATGGATTCCTCCACGCTGGAGTGACCTTCGACGACCACGCCATCCACCGGCACCTTGTCCCCTGGGACGACACGCAACTGGTCGCCGACCTGCACCTGATCGAGCGGGACTTCGTGGTCGCCGCCGGAGACGACCTTGCGCGCCGTGGGAGGCGCGAGATTGAGCAGGGCTTTGATCGCGCTGCCGGTGCGGCTGCGGGCGCGAAGTTCGAGCACCTGGCCTAGCAGCACCAGCACCGTGACCATGCCGGCGGCTTCAAAGTAGATGCCGACCTTGCCCCCATGCTGCATCGAATGCGGAAACAATTCGGGCATCAGCATCGCCACCGCGCTGAACACATACGCAGCGCCCACACCGATGGCGATGAGCGTGAACATGTTGAGGTTCATCGTCGTGATGGAACGCCAACCGCGCTTGAAGAACGGCCGGCCCGCCCACCAGACGACAGGCGTAGTTAGACCAAACTGGATCCGGCGTGAAACATCTCCCATCACCCATGGTTGCCGGCCAAGCGCCGGGATCATATGCGCCATCGCGAGAATGAACACAGGGAGTGTCAGCGCCGCGCCGAACCAGAAACGTCGCGTCATGTCATTCAGCTCCGAGTTCTCTTCCCCATCGTCAGTTCCTCCATTCGCGGTCATGGGTTCGAGCGCCATGCCGCACTTCGGGCATTCGCCGGGATGATCCTGCTGAATCTCGGGATGCATCGGGCAGGTATAAATCGTCTTTTTCGTTTTGGCGGCAATCCCACCGGGATTGCGTTCCAGCGCCATGCCGCATTTGGGACAGTCGCCCGGTTTGTCGGACTCGACGCCAGGACACATCGGGCAAAAGTATTTGGCAGCGGATGATGGCTTTGCCGCCGCGTAATCATGAGCATCGCCCGGTGGTTTGCCCCCGCAACAATTTCCCGCTCGTTGGACAGGCATGGGCTGCCCCAGAAACTTATTCCGACAACGCTCGCCGCAAAAGTAGAACGTCTCACCATTGCGCTCGGCATGGAGAGCGGTGGCCTCGTCGACAGTCATGTCGCAGACGGGGTCTTTGACTTCAGCGTTGGATGGATTCATGGTCGTTTTTGAGTCTCGCTTTTATAAAATGTGGCCTAACATACAGATCACCCTGCCACATCGATTCCGTCCCTTCTCAGGTCCTCCTTGGCGGCAATTGTTGCGACCCCGCCTTCGGGATGTTCATAAACCAGAGCACCAAACGGATCTGTTACAAGTGGCACCAGTAAGGGATCGAGGACTTGATCTCAAGTGGTCGAAAACAGTGCGCCCGATGGAGTGACCACCGGGCATGCTATTCAGGATCTAGCGTTTTCGTGCTTTTTAAACGGATTTACTTTACGGTCAAAGTTCCGGGCCGAGCTTGGAAGGTCCGGGTGAGTGGGCTGGCTTGTTCTGAAATCCTTTCTCACAGCATTTACCCGCCGCAGCAGCCACCGGATTTTTTGTCAGACCTGGCATCGGCGGGAGTGGACAGGAACTTGTCCCGGCAGTGCTCGCTGCAGAAATACGACGTCTTTCCAACGCGTTCGGCATGGAGAGCGGTGGTGGTATCGACGGTCATGCCGCAGATGGGGTCAATTGCTTTGGTATCGGATGCATTCATGGTGTTGTTTCTTTCTTTGCTAATATTTTTAATCCCGCTCTTTTTCGTTAGCTGATTCGCTATAGGGCCTTATTCTTTTTCGGCGGGTTCTGACTTGGATGCATCTTTTGATTGATCATCCATTCCTTTCATCCCTTTCATACTTTTCATCATCGGACACTTGGACATGGATTCCTTACCCATTTTCATGTGTTCCATCATGTGCTGCATCATCTTGGCATGCATTTTCTCCATTTTTGCGTGATCGGCAGTTTGCTGCTCAACCATTTTGGTGATGATGTCCGCCATCAGGGGAGTTTTTGCATTCTCCGGCGCGCTGTTCATTTTGGTGACCTGATCGGTGAGAGCCGCGTCACGAGCCTTCATCTCTTCCATCATTGTCTTCTGCTTCTCCATCATTTCTGGACAGCTTTGTGTCAAGGTGGTAGCTGAATCGCCCGTTGTCATTTGCTCGCCGTCCTTCATCGGTTTTGTTTCATTCTGAGCTTGTACAGTTGCTGGCAGCCAGGTGATGAACGCCAAGGCGAAGGCGAATACCGGGCTGATGCCGAATTTGGAGGTTGAGTTGTGATTCTTATTCATTGGCGTGTCTTTCATTGTGGTTTGTTTGGTTTTTCTGATCCAAAGCATGATATGCAGTAAGTCTTAAATGGTCTATGGGGTCTAACCCGACTAGAGGTCGAGTAATCGAACCACTGAGCGGCGTTCCGAAGAGCGGGTTGAAGAGCCACGACATGTCCGGGTGGTCAGTGCGGCGAAGCACCATCGTAAGATCATAGATTGCAGGACCGGATTGCTTTTTCCCTTGGTCAGGCTGGAGAAAATCGTGAATTTGCAGTCAATACTCGGGGAAATCCAAGATCTCCTGCTGGCGGTCGAAGTCGGATTCGCCGGTGAGGTCTCGTTTCGCCTGTTCGTAGTCAACTTGCTTGATCTGAAGTGAGTTCCGCCCGTCGATCAACGCCAGTTCGAGAGTCCTGTCATGTACCATCTGGCGTGTAATCGAGCGGGTAATTACGACGGAACCGTTTCCTGCATTTGTTCGGATGTTGTCCATTTGTTTTGGTTCTTTAGTGGTTTAATGGTTGAAGAAAGCCAGCTTTGCAGTCTCATCATCGGAGGTGCGTGTGAGAACGGCCCGGGTGAGTTTCACGGGCTCCGGGTCACTCTCTTCTTTCGTCCTTGCCTTGGGCGCGTTCCCATATTTCGCAGGAGTTTCGGCAAGGTCGAAGGAATACACGTTGGGTATTGGCAAGATTCATTGACGAATCGTCAGTCGCGCGCAAAGTCGATGAAACCTCTCTCCACGTCTGTGTGAACCAGCTTGACGTTGACCGGGTCCCCAACATCCAGCCCCTGAAATCCGTGTTCCAGCCGACCTTCGACCGGAGGCTGAAAGAGTCGCACCCATGTGCCCCTTTCCGACGCTCCAGTGACGACGGCCTCAAATGATTGACCAATCCGACCTGACAACAGCAGGGCCGCCGCAGACTTCCGCATCCGTCGCTCGACTTTCGTCACATCATCCTCCCGGGCCGTGCAATGCCTTGCCAGTTCTTCTAACTCGACGATCGTATAGGGCAAAGCTGTACCTGCCATCGCGGCCTTCAGAAGTCGCTGGGTGATCAGGTCGGGGAATCGGCGGTTAGGCGCTGTGGAGTGAGTGTAGTCCCGAACAGCCAGGGCGAAATGGCCGGGAGGTTCACCACCCGGCGGATCGAGGGCGTATTCTCCTCTTCCTATCAATTTGACGACAGCCAGCGAGAGATCGGCGAAAGTTTCCGGGGCAGCTTTGCTCCGGCGGACAAGGAATTGTTCGAGAGCAACCGCATCGGGGGTGACTGGCAGATGCTCACCCGTTTCCAAAGCAAGCTTGACGATACGGTCCCATCGTTCCGGAGAGCGCAGGACACGGCGGATTGACGGGAAATTTTTTGAGGCGAGATAGGTCGCGTTCGCACCGTTTGCCGCAATCATGAAATCCTCGATCAACTGCGTCGCCCGATTCTTCCAGTTCGGTTCAAGCGCCGAAATGACATCACCATCGAAAATTGCCCTTGGTTCAAGGGTGACAAGGCTGAGTGCGCCATGGTGTTGGCGCAGATCTGCGAGCAACCGCGCGATGCCGTCCTGAAGACGGAGGTTCGCGTCGAGCCCGGGCACCTTGAGGATTTTTTCGGGGATAGGGCCGTCGCCGGACAGCCACATCCCCACGCTTCGGTAAGCCAGTTTCGCGTGGTTGCGGACATTCGCCCGATAGTGGTCTGCGGTGACGAGAGAACCCCCGGCATCAAACACCATGTCAGTCACCACGGCGATCCGCTCCGCGCCTTTGCTCAACGATGTTAGATCAAAGCACAAAGGCAGCGGCAACATCGGAAACATCACGGCGGGAGTGTAAACGGAGGTGGTGTTGCACGCGGCATGGTCATCAATCGCGGAATCCTTTGGAACCAATGCATCCACATCGGCGACGGCTACGAGAATCCTCACATGTCCGCCATCCATTGACTCGGCGACCGTTAGCTGGTCCAGATCGCGGGAGTCATCATTGTCGATGGAGGCCCATAGGCGGTCACGCATGTCGCGCAAACCTTCAAACTCATGAGCCGGCCTATGAATGGATGCTAGTTCCCGCAGTGCCTTCAGTGGAAATTCCGGCTCAAGCCCTCTCTCTGTCATGGCCCGATAAGCAATCTCTGAGAGCATGGCACGGTCGGTATTCCTTCCATTCAAAGCATGTTTGAGTTTGCCACGCAGACCTTGCTTGTTTTGAGCGGTTGATTTCATGGGGTGTGAGGATTTTGGAGAATTCACCTGGGGTGTTTTCAGCCTATCAGGACCGAATCACTGCTGGACTGGTGTCCTGCCTCGTATTTTTCCAATGCCACGATCTTGGCAAGACGGCGGCGGTGGCGCTCCGCTCCACTGAAACCGGCGGCCAGGAAAATCTGGATCAATTCCCAAGCAAGGGCAGGACCTGTGACGAGGCCACCGAGACAGATCATGTTAAGGTCATCGTCTTCCACCCCTTGATGAGCAGACCAGGATTCTTGAATGAGGCAGGCACGAACGCCATTGACCTTGTTCGCTGCCACGGCGGCACCCACGCCGCTTCCACAAATTGCGATTCCCCGCTGCACCCCGCCACTGGCGACGGCGCGAGCCAATGGGATCACGAAGTCTGGATAGTCATCGGTGGACAGCTCGATCCGGTCGCCGAAATCGACGACCGTATGACCCGTTCCGCGAAGGCGGGCGGTGAGGATTTGTTTTAATTCAAACCCACCATGATCGGCGGCGATACCGATGAGCTTGGGCTTCTGGGGAATAATGATGATGAAGTCGGACATGGGAGTTCAAGATGTGATCGGTTTGTCTTCTAAATGGCCAGACGCGGGTAGAGACGGGCTCCGATGATGACCAGCAGAGTTGCAGCACCTATTTCCAATTCCTTGCGGCAGGATTGGTCCTCAATGACTGCTGATGGATTCCGAACTGGTGCTGTGGAGGATTTCCTTCGCGAGTGCGGTATCATCCGCCGAACCGTGGGCAATCAGGAGAAACTTGCCGGTTTTCACCGCGGTCTCATACTGTAGGATGCTGTCTTTTGGAATTTCTATACCGAACAAGCCGGCTCCAAGAGCGCTAAGTCCGCCCACCACCACAGCACCTTCCAAGGCACCCACGATCCAGCCAACTAACGGACCGGCCACGAAGAGCGGCCCCAGGCCGGGAACCCAAAAAAAAGCAGAGCCAAACAGCAGCCCCCAAATACCACCCCAGAACGCGCCGGATTTGCCCCAAGCCTTCATCCGGTCGCCATTGTTATAGTAGCCAACGACCTGTTCGTCGGTGTGATAGTCGCGCCCTACAATCGAGAGCTTTTTCATATCAAATCCTGCCTTCTGAAGCACCTTGATCGCCGCTTCGGCTTTATCGTGAGAATTGTAAGTCGCCACCAAGGATCTATTTTTAGTCGCCTTTTCGTCAGTTGTTGTGTTCACGTCCGGAGGATAGCCTGGAACAAGCATACTTTCCTATGGGGCGTAACCCTACCGGGGTGTCTGAAACCTCATGGTCACGATAGTGTCGCCAGAACTTCCTTGGTAAAGCCGCTGAGTTCCGAAGAACGCCCCTCCCGGATCTTCCTCGTCCATTGGGCATCCGCGAGTAGGGGGCGGCCGACTGCTACCAAATCGAAATCCCCCCGGTCGAAGCGGCGGATAAGTTCATCCAAGGAACGGGGCGTCGATGCCTCCCCCGAAAAGGCTGCTAGAAAGTCTCCGGAAAGCCCGACCGACCCCACCGTGATGGTTGGTTTGCCGCTCATCTTCTTGACCCATCCGGCAAAGTTCAGATCCGAACCGGGAAACTCGGGTTCCCAGAACCGGCGTTGCGAACAATGGAAAATATCCACACCCGCATCCGCCAAGGGTAACAGCCACGCCTCCATTTCCTGAGGCGTGGTCACCAGCCTCGCCGTGTAGTCCTGAAGTTTCCATTGCGAAATCCGCAGGCTGATGACGAATTCAGGGCCCACGGCTTTGCGCACCGCAAGGATTAGATCATGGGCAAACCGGCTCCGTTCGATCAAACATCCCCCACCATATCCATCAGTGCGTTGGTTGGTCGGATGCCAGAAATACTGATCGATCAGGTAGCCATGTGCAGCATGGAGTTCGACGGCGTTGAAACCGAGTGCTTGCGCATCCGCCGCAGCTTGCGCGAAAGCCGTGATCGTTTCCGCGATGTCGGATTCCGACATTGCAACGCCACCGATTTTTCCCGGAGCCACAAAACCGGAAGGTCCTTCAAATGGTGCTGACGGCAACCACCCGGAAGCATGCGGAGCCACCACACCCATATGCCAAAGCTGTGGAGCCATGGCACCGCCTGCCGCATGAACCTTATCAATCACACTCTTCCAGCCGAGAAGCGGTTTCTCTCCATAAAAATGGGGAATGCCGGGATCGTTGGAAGAAGCCGGGCGATTGACCACGGTTCCCTCTGATAAAATCAACCCGACTTCACCTTCGACGCGGCGAACATAATAGTCCGCCACACTCGAAGTAGGCACGCCCTCGGGCGAGAACGAGCGGGTCATGGGTGCCATGACAATCCGGTTCTTGATTTTTAAAGACTTGAGACGATAGGGCTGGAAAAGTGGATGAGGATTCATTGTCGTTCAGTGAAACAAGTCTGCTACAATTCGCTAATTTCCGGCAAATCAGTGCCGGTCGTGGTTACTGCCATCACCTCGGCCATGATCGTCCGGGTGATGCTCCTGATTACCTGGATGTTGCTGGGTTTGACTCCCGTGGTGTTCTTGGCGACCTCCGTAGTAATATTTCCCCCCATGATAGTATCGGTCATTGTACTGACGACCTTGGTAGGAGTAGCGCCCACGCTGGTAGCTTCCTCCATAGTAGTAACGGTTCTGGTAGTAGTAGGCGTCGCCGACGTAAGCTTCGGGAAGTGTATCGTATGTCCCGAAAGACAGGGAGGTGACGACGGGAGAAACAGGCCCTCCCGGATAGTCAGACACAACACATGAGGTCAGGGACGCGCTCGCGAGCGAAAGGACAAACAGCGAATTTATCGTGTTCAT
>JBDTNJ010000200.1:0-4914 GCA_039933825.1 Luteolibacter sp. | reverse complement strand
ATGATTGGCCAAATTCCAGCGGACCATCAAGCCATCGAGTGGCTGCGGTCCGTGATCGCGTGTCAGTTCATCCATGCCCACCGTCTAGCGCAGGAAAGACCCATGACTAAGCACAAAATTTCGCGGACGACTGCACGGGCTCTACATTAGGGAACGATGTCTTCAAAACTTTACCGATGGAGGGGACTCACCACAAAGGAAGAAGAGGATTTGGCACCGCGAATCATGGGAATCTGGCGAAACTTGAAGAGCAGAGACTAAGGGCCTCTGGGGTTTCTTCATCATTTTCAATGGATTCACCAGATTTGCATGATTCGCGGTGCCTAAATCTTCACTTTTCTCCTGTCGGAATCCCTGGTGTAGGGAACCCTACGGACGGCTGATCACCGTGACCGCCTGCCATGGCCCGTTGAGCGGGTGACGCAGTGCCGCCCAATACCACGCGGAAACGTCCGTCCATGCGGAGCGATCCCGCTCGCTGACGATCCGCTCGTGAATGAGCAGCCGCTCGCCATCCCTTACGGCGGAAAAGCGCGACCACTCGCTGCCGTCCGGCCGGGTCACGGTGACTGCATCGCTTGTTTCAAATCCCGCCGCCCGCAGGCAATCCCGCGACGGATGCAGCCGCCGGGTCGCCTCGGTCACGCGCCGGAGTATCACTTGGTCATCGCCCCAACGATGGCTTGATAGAGTGCCCGGAAAACTTTTCGCGAACGCGAATTCCGCCGGGGATGAGGGAAGCGGATCAAGCGGTAACGTCAGGCCATCAAAAGTGAAACTCGTAGGCTCCGGGCCGATTTCCGATTGCAAGGGAGTGCGCGGGGTGGCCAAAGCAAGCGCCGGGGCGATTACTGCTGGGAGCATCAGCACCAACCGAACCCGCCTATCAGGCGCGGCTGATGGCATGGCGACTGTAGCCGGACGAGTGTGCCGCGAACCCACTAACCACAGCGGAATGAGAATCATCCCGAAACTCGCCAACCCGATTCCTCCGTGCAGCACTTCCGATTTCTCCCAGTAGCCGGTTTCCTCGAAAACGAGCACGAAGGCACGCAGGATGTTAGCCGGAACCACCAGCACGACCGAGAGCAATCCCATCACCAGCGTCGCCCGCCAGGAAAGCCGGTGAAATGCGGCTAAGCCCATCGCCGCCACCAGCGCGTGCCACAGCATGCGCACTCCGCTGCACGCCGGGTCCACGCCGATGACCCGCCCGCCGACCTCAATTTGCACGCCGCTTCTCGCCACCACGACGCTGCCCATTTCCAACAAGCGCACCACACCCTCCGCCACCGCCACTCGCATCGGATAGCCTATGAAAAACTGTAGGGATGCCACCACCGGTAATGATAGAAGCAGCAGCCCGATCAATCCCCCACGCCGGTGAATTCCGAAAAAAACCGCCACGCCGGACACGGCGATGAGCGCCCGCAGCATCGGCGGTAGCCAGACGACGGCCATGGCAGATGCCAGCACCAACCCCGCCCCGCAAACTCTGGAGCGGGCACTGGCGGATAGAGAAGCGCGGTCCCGCCATGCCAATATCAGTGCCAAGGCTAGTGTCAGCAATCCCAGCGGCTCATCGCTGCCATCATCGAGCCGTTTTCCATACCAAACGATCACCGGAGAAAGCGCCATGAGCAGCCATAACAGAGGATGCACCTTCCAAATCGCACAAGCCGAGTTGCGGCTCACTTCTTCGGGGAGGATTTTCGTATAGGGCAGAACGGCGTTCATCAGAATGACGTTAGAAATTCAACGACGGCGCTGAAGAGCGAGCAGGACGATCAGGAAGGAAATCAGGCCGATACTGGTGGGCTCCGGAACCGAGCCGTTTTTCACGATCACCGAACCGCCGGACGCTTCGATGGCAGACGCCGAGACTCCCTGCGGCAGGGGCAGCGCTTGTTTTACGGTCTTTGCTAGGCCTTCGAAAACCTTTGGGGTTTCATCGACTGCTAGAAACGAAGTGTAGGGCGTGAGCAAGGAATAACTGAGGCCCAGCGAGGTGATTTCTCGGATCGTTTCCGCATCCCGGCTTTCGCGTTCACCGAGGCGGCGCACCCTTTCCCGCGCCCACAAGACGGGCAGCGCCGGATGATTGAGTCCTTTGGCTGCGGCGGATTCCGCCAGATCGATGGTTTTTTCAAATGGAGAACCGTTCCCACCGATCCCCCTAACGATGATCCGGCCTTTCGGCTCTCCCGTCCAGGTCCCGGTGACGATCAACGGACGCGAAGCGAACACATCCGGGTGCGGATCCGGCTCAATGCTACCTAGCGTGACACCCTCTGCCTCGATACGGACTTTTGCTAGAACAGGATTAGAAACCATTTCACGAAAGCGTTTCGCGGCGGGTGCGACTTCGCTGCCGGAAGTCACGATCACCGGCTCGCCACCACCGGCGCGGGCAACGCTTTCCATCAGCTCGCGATTCACGGAAGATCCGATCCCAAACGCGAACAGGTTCGCATTGCCGATCTGACTGCGGATCAGATTCCGCACTTCACGATCCGCAGAGATGAAGCCATCGGTAATGAGCAGGATTGAGCGTGAGCGGTTTTCACCACCGGGCAGTGCGAGTGAAACTTTAAGCGCGGATTCGAGTTCGGTGCCGCCGCCGGCATGCTGGCCATCGATAAACTGATTGGCTAACATCACGTTCTCAGGATTCGCAGGCAGCGGGGTTTCCGATAGCACGCCGCTGCCGGAGGCGAATGTGACCACATTGAAGGTGTCATCCGTGCGCAGGCCTTTCACCAGATCGCGCAAGAGGTTTTTCGCCGTGTTCAACGGGAATCCTTCCATGGATCCGGAGACATCGAGCACCACCACATAGTCGCGCGGTGGGATCTGATCCACCCTCACTCTTGGCGGTGGTGCGATCTGGAGGAGGAAATGATTCGTCGCCTCTCCGCGATGAAGTAACAGGCCAGCATCGACCTGATCGTTGCCCAGTTTCCAGCGCAGGATGAAGTCTCGGTTAGCCGCTTCCTCTCCGGCTTTGGTGTTGATTTTCACATAAGCACGATCCTTTGCCTTGAAGTCGATGGTGACAGGGTGACTCGGGCAAGTCACTTCTGCTAGTGCCATGGTAGTGCTCAGGGAAGCATCGAGAGAGAAGGTCGCAGGATTGGGATTACCGGGCCTGAGATGAGGATTTGCCGTCCAAGTCTCGCCATTCCCCGCCGCCGAGCCACCGGTGTATCTCGGGCCGACGACGGTGGGAAAAACAAACTCGTAAGTGGACTCCACTGCCGGAATCGTCTCGCTCCATTCAATCTCAACATCGATGTCATCGCCGGGTAACAGATTCGCAACAGACATTTGGAAAACATTCGGGCGGTGCTCTTCCAGCAGTGCGGCGGTTTTCTTTTCGGCCTTCGCCGTTTGATATTCCGCCTTTGCTTTCACGGACTCCTTCACCCGGGCGGCGATCAGGCGATCACCGGTTTTCAAAGTCATGCCATGCACCGCCGCCCGGGTGGACGCGGGGAATACATAGATCGCTTCGATTGGAGCACGGCCGACGTTGGCGTATTTTTGTATCAGCTTCACGTGGGCGATGGTGCCGTCGATGACCACTTTCGCCTCAGCGGATTTCAGCGGGAGTTGCTCGTCAGATGAATTCTCTCCGGCACCGACGATCTGGAAATATGGGGCCGATGATTGATTCTCAGCCGCCGGAGCCAGCCAGGTCAGGGCGCTGTAAATGATCGCGAGGTAGGTGATGCGGAAGAACGTTTTCATAGGGTATGGCGGAGTTGACCCCGCCATCACACCCCTCCCCTGTGAAAGACTGATGAAGCTTATATGAAAATTCCGGGAAAACTGCCGGATTCAAGCAACCGGAAGAGTCAGCTTCGCCACCGTGCCGCAACCATCGGCAGGCTCCAGCGTGATGGAGCCGCCATGAAGTTCTGCGGTTTCCTTAACGAGAGTCAGTCCGAGCCCCGTGCCTTTGCGGCCTGCCGAGTGATGCCGCAGCGAATAGAAACGCTCGAAAATTTTCTCATGAGCATACTCCGGCACGCCGGGACCGTGGTCGCGGATGGAGAGAATCACGTTGCCGTCGGGAGTATTCAGCGCGATTTCGATTTTGCCACCGCGCGGCGAGAAATCGATGGCGTTCTCCAACAGATTCGTCACCGCAGCACGCAGAATGAAGGCATCGCCGCGCATCGGGATCACAGCTTCGGGCGCTTGGATTTCCAAAACAACGCCAGCGATCTCAGCAAGCGGCCGGGCCTGATCGATCGCGCGGGCGACGATGGCGTGAAAGTCGAGTTCATCCACGACATCGAGACTAGCGCGGCCCTCAATAGCAGATAGTTCCAGCAGCCGATTGATGAGCCGTTCGCTGCGAGCGGTTTCAGCACGGATGTTCTCAAGGAACCTTTTGCGGTCCTTGACCGGCATTTCCTCATCCAGCAATTCCGCCGCGCCACGGATGGCAGCAAGCGGACTCTTCATCTCATGAGTGAGCGTCTGGATGTAGCGCTCCGCATAGTGGCGGCCTTCAAGCGCATCCCGCATCGAATCCAGAGCGTGAGCGAGAGTGTTCACTTCGCGACCGATTCCGATTTTCGGTTTCGCAGGTCTTTCTCCGCGCTCGATGGCACGGGCGTATTCGGTGATTTTACCGATGGGATGAAACAGCCAGAGAAAGACAGCACCTATCAGAAACAGAATCCCAAGCCCGATCATGGCGCATGCGGTGTAAATCGCCCGCCGCCGTTCGCGAACCAGAGGCAGGACATCCGCCTGGGCCTTGTAAACGGTGAGCACTCCGATCGGCTTTGCCTTTTCGCCGATCGGTGCGCCCACATAAAGAATCGAACTGGTCGAGTCCTTGACATTTTCGCGGGTACTTCGTGCGCCCTGCGAAAATAAACGGGAAGCTGCCGGGAGTTC
>JBDTNJ010000199.1:0-10331 GCA_039933825.1 Luteolibacter sp. | reverse complement strand
TCGCGGCGATTCCCTCCTACCGAGAGACGCCGGACAGGATGTCCGCCGCAAATAGCGTTCAGAATGAACGCGCTCCTTAGAGATGCCTCTACCGGGACCGCGGAATTTATTCCGCCCGAATCATTCCAAGCGGAGCCTGCACCAGCAGACACCGCTTTTTTCGTCCGTGAAATTTCCGTGAATCCTCACTTCCTGATTGCACGACTACCGCATCCCCTGTGAGAAACAGCAAAGCTCCCTTTTTTCAGATATCCCATGAAATTCCTCCGCAAACGCTGGCGTGGCCTTCTCATTTCCACTCTTGCACTCATCATCCTCGCCTCATGCAGCCTCATCTACTGGGCAGGATCTGAAATCGCCAGTCCGACACGGCGAGGGCTACAGGACTTTCACCGCGAATTCCTATCAAATCCGACAGCCCACGGCCTCGTCATCAAAAGTTTCACCGCCAGCGATGGCACTCCCTGCCTCGTCGTCACGCCCGATCCCTCAGGAAACCTCGGTGACCGGGGAAACAAGATCCGCCAGCAACTCACCGCTCTCGGCCTAAACCTAACACCTTCCGGCCATACCATCGGCACGCTCGTGCTCGTCCACGGTCGCAAGGGCAGGAAAGAAGACTACCTCCCCATCGCCGAGCGGCTTTGTGCTTCCGGTTTCCGCTGCGTGATTCCGGATCTTCCCGCCCATGGAGATCATCCCGCGACGATTGCTACCTACGGCGTCCGCGAAGCCAATCTACCCGCCAAAGTTCTCACCGAAGCTGCAAAACATTTCTCCTTTGATCCCCAACCCGCCGGACTGCTAGGCATGTCGATGGGCGGGTCCGTGGCCATCCATGCCGCTGATCTAGCGGATGCTCCGTGGAAAGCGCTGGTCGTCATTTCCAGCTTCGACTATTTCCCGAAAGTCATCGAAAGTCAGGCATCTCATTACATCGGCCCCACCCTCGGCCTGATTTGGACGGCAGGCACGGACCTCGTCTATCATTGGAAATCCGGCATCTACCTAGCAGACATTCAGCCAGGCAAACATGCCCACCACATTCGGATTCCCACCTTCATCGCCCACGGCACGGCAGACCAAGTCTCCGCCATATCCCGCGGGAAATACTTGTTCGACTCTCTCCCCGCCACCACTCCCAAAAAGTGGATCGAAATCCCCGGTGCCGGACACGACAACGTGCTCATCACCGTCTATCCCATCTACGCCGACATCGCCGAATGGATGCTGCGGTATGTGAAATAGAGAATACGAACCCTGCCATCTCCCGGTTCATTGCTACCGTCGAATTTTTAAAGTTCACACGGGGCGTGAGTGCACTAGAAACTGCTCATGAAACTATTCCAGCGACCGCAGGGTTCCCACAATCTCCTGATTCTCGCGCTCGTTGGATTGCTGATTTGTGCAGCCCCCGGGAGTGCGCAATCCACAGGGGAAACCGGCCTGACGAAAGAGGCCTTTATCAAGGGAATGAAGGCGGGCGTTCTCTCCTGCGCTCTCGATGGGCTCGTGAAAATTCCCGAAACATGGAATCTCACACCTGAGGCTCTGGACGCCACTTTCGCCGTGCCAGCCGGGGTGAAGGTGGACAAGAATCCCTATTTCGCCTGGCTGACAAACCATCACGACAGGGCGGTGTTCACCAAACAGCCGTTTTCCAACGTGCGGCTGGAAATGTCGCTTTTCGGCGGTGAATTGCCGGTGGACGAGGTCATCCTCGATTTCGCTAACGGGAAGGTAAACGGGATCTCCTTCACCCTCTACGACAAGGGGGACTCCGGGAAAATCGAGCCTGCGGAATTTCAACGCCGATTGAAACTCTGCGGTAAAAAAATTGGTGAATCCCTGCAATCCTCACCTGTTTCAAAAAAGGCGAACCCCTCCCAAGGTCTGCCCGCCGAAGGATGGTCGTGGGCCTCGCCCCAGGGCCTCGCCGCTCTCGAATACAATCCCGAGGCGATGCAAGGGGCTGCCGAGTTCCTTCGCTTGAGAATCGCCCCCCAGAACGCCAAAGGGCTGATCGCGGCAAGTCTGAGGGGCCAGTCAACGACGGTGAAAATGTCGGAACTGCCACAACATGTTAGCAAAGGGCCGGACGGGGACGTTTGGATCAAAGATTTACCGATGGTGGACCAAGGCCAAAAAGGATACTGCGTGGTTGCAAGCGCGCAGCGGCTTTTCGAATACTATGGCATCTCGGCCGATCAGCACCAGATCGCCCAAGCTGCCGGAACTTCTGCAGAGTCCGGGACCAGCACGCTCGCGATGTCCGAAGCACTTGGGAAAATCGATTACCGTTTCAAAACCCGCTTCAAAATCCTCGCGATGCGTGGTGAATCCGGGTTGGTCGAAGTGAACGAACACAAGATGACGGTTGGGAAAAATTTCGAGGAAAGCCGCTTCAACAAGGAGATCCGACGTTTCGTCGACGAGGGGGTGCCATTGCTCTGGAGCCTGGAACTCGGGAAATTTCCTGAAAATCCGCCCATTTCAAAACAGGCATCCGGCGGGCACATGCGCATGATCATCGGCTACAACGACAAAGCCGGCACTCTTCTTTTCAGCGATTCATGGGGAGCTGGACATGAACTCAAGAGGATCTCCGCAAAGGATGCGTACGCCGCCACCACCGGGCTGTTTGTGATGCTGCCCACGGTCCAATAGTCCACCGGTGGTGGCAGTGAGTTGGCCGATCCTCCGGAAGAAAGGAAATTGATGCATGGCGGTCTGCGCGGAGTTAGAGCCAAGGGGTTTGGGGTCCTGACGATGGGCGCGGAGGCGAATCCGGCGAGTTAGGGTGGAATTCGCAGTCTGGTCACCGGAACGCCCCTAACAATACCGCCAGCTCTTCCTCAACCATCGCCGGATCTGCTAGGGTGTCGGCGACTTCCTTCCGCAGCAACTCTCGGTAACGTTTCCTCAAACGATGAACCGTCACCCGCAGCGTTCCTTCGTCGATCCCCTGCTCTTCGGCGGCTTGTGCATAAGGAATTTCGCCTTTTCCCACGGTAAGGAAACTTTTCATTCGGTCGAATCGCTCCGCTTTTCCTTCCGCCGCCCATTCATCCCGCAACCGCACGATCACGCGCTCCAACAACGCCACCGCCCACTCTCTATCAAAAATCTCATCCGGGCTGCGCATGGTGGCATCCGCGATTTGGAACTGGCTGTCCGCGCTCTGCCAATCGAGCGAAAAATGAGTGATCGAGCCGCCGCGTTTGAGACGTTGGGATTTATCCCACTCGTTCGCTAGAAAGTTTTTCAAGGAGGCTAGCAGAAATGCGCGAAACCTCCCTCGCTCACTATCAGTTTTCACAAAATCCCGCCGCGCTAACAAATCCGCGAAAAACGCCTGGGTCAGATCCTCCGCGTCTTCCTTGGTATGCCCGCGCCGCCGGACATAGGCATACAGCGGAAACCAATACGATTGGCACAACGCCTCCAGCGCATCCGCCGATTGCGGCGTGCCCAAATCCCCCGCCGCCAGCACGATGGTCCAGCGGGTGGTGGCGAAAAATCCATCAGGTATGGCAGGAACTGGGTTCATCGGATGTAATAACCGGCAGCTCTCCATGAGCCATCCACTTCCTTCATAAACGTCACTGTCTCAACGGCGTCTCTTTTATTCGAAAAGTGGGTATGAAACAACATCAGTCGGTATTCGGCTCCCGGGTTTCCATTCCCTGCCTTCACCTCGCTATAATTCTTAAGACTTCGCGAAGTAACGATTCCAAGCGGTTTCCGAAAATGTGCCAGCATCGTATCCCATGTTTTTTCTGAAAACCTTTCCCGCAGGGCGGTGGACGAGGTGGCATAACTCTCAGCATCGTTGCCTTCGTCGATTTCCATCAGCCAACTTGCAGCTTCCAAGGAATTCTTCTGGGCGCTCCAAATCGGGAGGCTTCGCAGCAATTCCATATATTCGCGACCATCCTTCCTTTCGGAGATCTGGAGCTGCTTCCCAAGCTGACTGTTGATCACCGGGGCGATTTCGATCTTACCATCAATCAGGATCGCCAGCCGGAGTGTTCCATGACCGGATTTTGTCGCTTCGGCCAGTCGTTTCGCTCCCACCTCGTTCAGCGTAATGTGAAGGTTGCCAGCATCGCCATCTTTGTCTTTGAGAAACCCCGTTGCCATGACGTGCCTGTCACAAACGATTACTTCGGGACTCACCTTGATTTCCTCGGAGTGGCCGACATCCATTCCAATGGCCATCACCTTTGCTCCGGGGTCGTCGGGGGAGACCAATCGGATTTCCAGCCGGTTGTCGTGAGGCAGATCTTGGGAAAGGATTTTCTCCGCCGCTTCGATTTCCAGTTGCCTTGCTCCAATCTCCGACAAGTTTGCAAGTTCTTCCATCTTACGGTTCAACTCCGTAATCTGAGGAGATCCCGTTCCATATTTTGTCGATAACTCATCGACCTCGGCTAAAAGAGCGACCTGTTTTCGTGCAACGACCTGTCGCGACTCTTCATTTGGAAACTCTGGATTTTTTGCGATGAAGGCATCCAGCTTTTTCTCTGCCGCGACACGGGCAGGATCACTTTCAAGATATGCCTCTCTGGCATCGGCGGCATCGAGATCCAGCTCTACAAAGGATTCGGCCAAAGTTAGCCCGGCCTGAGCATCGGCTCCGCCATGAGGTGCACGTTCTTCCCTCGGCTCAAGACGCTCGCGCTCTGATTTGGCCGCCGGAGTCTGCAGCAGCTTGTAACGAATCTTCACCCCCGGCGGGTTGTTGGTGACTCCGACCACTTGGATCAAGCCAGTGACATCGTAACGCGTCTGGAAGGCGTTGGTCGCTTTCCCGCGGCCTCCCCACTCCATTCGAACGGAAGGACGCATTTGCTTACTCAACGCATCTCGCCATGCCGGATTCCTGTCCAGTTGCGCAGGAGTCAATCGGTCAAAGTCTGTTTCATCAAAGGGCTGCGCCACCATGTCTGACATCACCAGAGCGGGCTTGCCGTCATGTCGTTGGGCAAAGAGATCGACATCATGCTCGGACAGCCATTTCCAAAGCTTCGTGTGATCGTCGTCCGGCCCTGCTGTGCCTTCGTATTGGTTGGGGTCGAAATCCGTCGGCATAGCCACAAAGTTTTCTTTGCCCAGGCTGAAAAAGGAATGTTCATCTGGACTGAGATTGATGGTCCGCTCAATCACAGGGCCAAAGGAGGTTTCTTTTGCCACCGAGGAAGACATCACGGCGTCACTCCCGAACCAGAACAACATGCCCAGTGCCACTATCAGGAATACGCCAATCAATCCAAAGACTCCGCAGCAGATGGCGATTATTTTGGCGGTTGATCGGCTCTTCGGCACAGGATGCTCCTGACGCATGCGTTTGGGGGAGTTCGTGACGAAGCAATCCGGCAGAATGTCATGCAGGGCCTGCTTCCTCCGGGTCCAGCCGGCCATCATGAAGCCGATCATTAGGGTAACAGCCGAAATGATCTTCAATGCGTTTCTAGCAGCCGAACATGCGAAGCTGATGCGCTTGCCTTCCTTGTCGCCCACCTTGATTCCAACCAGCATTTTGCCGATAGACGCCTGATAGTGACTGCTTTCCATCAAGATCCAGTAAATCATCAGGATCCACACCACCAAATCCTCTGAAGTCATCGCACGGATATCATTTCCTGAAACCGGATCGATCAAATGCTTGCTCTTGTCTTCCTGTGCCGCGCCTTTTGCGGTCTCCTCACGATACAGATATCTCCATGTTCCCAACACGGTCGTTTCAACGATCCGGTGATCTACCACCGTCGTCGAACCATTGGCATTCTCGCGTATCAATGGATTGTTTTCGATGATCCGCTCCACGGTGAGCAAGCCGAACGGAACACTGACTACCACCGTTCTTGGGGAGATTATGGCTAACACTACCATCAGCGGAAAAAGGACGATCATGACCAGATTGTAGTCGATGAAAACTGCCAGAAACCGCTTCCAGAAACCGGCGTCGCGGGCGCTAACCGGAAGCAGCGGAGTGGCGGGCTCACTTCCCAAATCCTCCACCCGCGTCTTCATCACGCTGGCCTGCTGGAACCTCAGCTCGGGGTTCTTCTCCATCGCCTGCAACACGATCTCGTCGAGCCGCACGTCGATGTGGACTTTGCGGGATGGCGCTTGGAGTTCTTTGCCGGGCAGCTCGCCGGTGAGCATTTGATAGAAGACGACGCCGAGGGCATAGATGTCGGCACGGTGGTCGACGTCCGCCGGGTGCTCGATCTGCTCGGGGGCCATGTATTGGGGCGTACCCATGACATTTCCGGCCATTGTTGCGTCAGTCTGTGACTGTCGTTGATTTCCCTCTTCCTCTGCCGGACGGTCACAGACCGCCGCTACAACCTTGGCGATGCCGAAGTCGGCGACTTTCACGCGGCCGAGGCGGTCGAGCAGGATGTTCTCGGGTTTGATGTCGCGGTGGACAATGCCCTGATCGTGGGCGAATTGCAGCGCATCGCAGATCTGCGGGACAATAGCGAGCGCCTCGCGCGGCGAGATGCGGCCAGTCTGCATAAGCTGGCCGAGGTTCACGCCGTCCACGTATTCCATCAGAAAGTAGAAGAGTTGGTGATCGGGAGTTGATGGGTGATGGGAAGAGGTGGAGCCGAATTCAAATAGGGTGACGATGCCGGGGTGGTTGAGTTTTGCGAGTGCCTTGGCTTCGCGGGTGAAGCGTTCGGAAAACGCGGGTGATTGACCGATGGCGGGCGGCAGGATTTTCAGGGCGGCGATGCGGTCGAGGTCTATCTGGCGGACTTTGTAAACCGCGCCCATACCGCCCTTGCCGATGAGTTCGAGGACCTCGAATTGCGGAAAGATTGCGGCCATTTCCTCCAACGACGGCGGCAGGAATGGATAGGGATTGCCAATGGTGTCCTCGGCCGCGCCTTGGGCGAGGAGATCGGCAGGGTTGAGGCCCGCGAGCGGGGGGTGGGGTGGAATTTCCATTGGGGCGCTTCCAGAGATCTTGTCCATACCATACTCAGAAGCAATCCGGGGAATTCGTTACAAGATTTCTCACCCGGGTTCTCATCGCCCACCAGGTCGTGTGAAGTTCCGAAGAACAGCCTGAATTCGTTGACTACTTTTGCTGGCGCACCCGAAAGTCCGCTGCAAGACTGCGCGGCACATGGAAGTTCCCCACCTGCTCAACACATGCTCAGCGATCATTGTCGCGGCGGGAAGCAGCCGGAGGATGGGTTTTGACAAGCTCGCCGCAGACCTAGATGGCGTGCCCGTGCTACGGCGGACAGTGGAGGCTTTCCTAGCAGCGGATTCCATCGAGGCAGTGGTCGTCGTTTGCCCGGAAGGGCGCTGGAAACTTCTGGATGGGCTGAAGCCGAACAAATCCCTGACAAGGGTGGATGGAGGAACCGATCGACAAGATTCCGTGGCAGCTGGATTGGCGGAAATCTCTTCGAATTATGTGGCCGTCCACGACGGTGCCCGGCCCCTGATTTCACCGGAAGATATCAACCGCTGCGTGGCTGCCGCAGCGATGCATCAGGCCGCGGCTCTGGCCCGGCGCGTGTCGGAAACATTGAAACGCGCGGACGATGAGGGCTTCTCTAACGAGGCGGTTGCGCGTGAGAACTTGTGGTTCATGGAAACGCCGCAGATTTTCGGAATCGCACTGTTAAAGGAAGCCTATTCAAACGTAGCTGCGCTGGGGATATCCGTCACGGATGAGGTTTCCGCACTCGAAACAATCGGCGTGAGGGTAAAACTGGTAGAGTCCAAGCATCCCAATATGAAAATCACCACCCCGGCGGATCTCACACGGGCAAAGGCCCACCTGATATAAGATGAGCAAAGCAATCTACGAATGGCGGCAGATCCCTAACGGCCCACGCCTCGCCGTGGCCACTGTGGCAGACTCGGAGTGTGCGGCGCTTTCGATCTACATTCCGGCGGGCAGCCGCGATGAGGCGGGCTTGCCAACTGGCCTGGCCCATTTCGTGGAACACATGGTCTTTAAAGGCACCGAGCGACGCAGCGCGCGTGATCTGAGCTTTGAAATCGAAAATGCAGGCGGACAAATCAATGCCTGCACGTCCGAAGATCAGACGGTTTACGAAGGCTGTGGCGAGGCGGATCTGATGCCGGTGCTAGCGGATGTGATTTCGGACATAGTCTGGCACGCGTCGTTTCCCGAAATGGAAATCGGGCTGGAACGCGAGGTGATCGGCGAGGAGATTACGATGTATCGCGAGTCTCCAGCGGATCACATCGGGGATCTGATTTCGAACGCGCTGTGGGGAGATCATCCACTTGGCCAGCCGATTTCGGGCTCGGTGGAGTCGATTGCGGAGATTGATCGAGATGTTTTGTCAGCCTTCAGGGACCGACATCATTTCCGCAAGGATGTCGTGATTGCCGCATCCGGACCTTTCACCGTGGACGAGGTGATGGCCATGATCCTACCCCATTTGCCGGGGCAATTCCATGAGGTCGAGACAAGTGTCAGGTTTGATAGGGAAGTTTCACTCGTGCGGGAAATCCGCGATGGACGAGAGACCGACCAGCTGCAGATCGCCCTCGCCTGGCACACACCGGGGCGGCATGCGGAGTCGCGCCATGCTCTGCGCCTGCTGAGCACAATGCTGGGTGAAACGGCGAGCTCGCGCTTATTTCTAGAGCTGCGCGAGGAACGCGGGCTTTGCTATCAGATCAGCAGTGACGTCACATTCTTCGATGAGACGGGGGCGTTTGAAATCAGCGCCGGGCTGGACCCTGAATCGCGAGCGGAGGCATTGGCGTGCATCTATCGTGAAATCAACGATCTGGTCGCGCACGGCCCGCGCGCCGGAGAACTCGACCGCGCGAAACGCCTCACCATTGCGCAGAGCAAGCTCGCCTTTGAAACCACGCCGTCACATGCGGCATGGGCAGGCGAAGGCGTGCTGGACTTTGGTTATATTCCGTCGCCAGCCGACTGGCGAGCCAGTGTGCTCGCGGTGACTGATGCGGACGTGCAAGCCATCGCCAGCGAGGTTTTCAGCGGCCAGAAACCGGCGCTGGCGGAGATTGGGGCAGCGGAGTAGGAATTCCCCAAGCGCAGACGGATGCGACAACCCGTGACACAACCGACTCTACAATGACCCACCCGTTTCACCCGTTCAGCCAAGAACATTTCATTACTGTCGTGATCGGCTTCGCGGCGGTGGCAGGCTTTTTGGTGGCGGGAAAAAAAGGAGAGAACAACCGCAAACGAGCGACGGCGGTGCTGGTCTTTCTCAACCTGAGTGCTTTCCCCTTGAGCATGTTAGCATGGGCTGCGGTGGATGCGCCAAAATCTCTGGATAACTTCCTGCCCTTCCAGCTGTGCGATGTGGCCACATTCACGGCGGGTTTCGCACTGCTCACTAAGCGCCCGCTGCTGTGTGCGATGACGTATTTCTGGGGGTTGGCCGCAACGATGCAGGCACTCCTAACACCCGCGATCACCGTTGGATTTCCTGAAATGCCTTTTATCCTCTTTTTCGTGCAACACTTCGCGATCGTGGCAGCGGCGTTCTATCTGCCCTTCGTGGATGGCTGGCGGCCCAGGCGGCCGCTGTGGAAAGCACCACTGGAGATTTACGGATGGTCGGTGATCTATCTGATTTTCGCAATGACGGTGAACAAGCTGCTGCATACGAATTTTGCCTTTGCTTCACGGCCGCCGGACAACCCGAGCCTCATCGACCATCTCGGCCCATGGCCTTGGTATCTTGTTTCCATGCAAATTCTGGCCGTGATGCTTTTCTATCTGCTTGTCCTGCCCTTCGCAAAACGAACGGAAAAGTGAGGCAAATCCATCCTGTTGGATGCCCCTTCCCTATCTCGCAAACGCCCCTTGGCCTGAGGGAATCCCCAACCACCTTCCGGCGTGAACCGCACGATTCTATTGATCGGGGGGAATTCGGGGATCGGGCTTGCGACAGCGCGTTTATTGCAATCTAGGGGCGATTCGCTCATCGCCGCAGCCCGGACCCCGCAGCGGTTGGCGGAATTAGGGATTCCCGTGCAACACTTCGATGCGCGCACCCCCGGACCCTTGGCAAGGAACTCGGGGGAGCGACATTTCCAAAATCCACAAAAATTTCCATCGGCAAGCATTCCAATTGCCATCTGCCGAATCGCGGTAAGATTCCGCTTGAGAGAAAATGACCACCACCCACGAATCCCAAGCCATCGAAGTCGAAGTACTGGAGATTGATGGCACAGTCCCAATGGCAAAAGCGGAACCCGCACGGGATTCCCAAGCACGCCCACCCTGGCAAAATTGGCAGGGCCGGGTCCGCCAGCTCGATAGCCGCTGGTGGCCGTTATGG
>JBDTNJ010000198.1:0-1914 GCA_039933825.1 Luteolibacter sp. | reverse complement strand
TGGAGTTCGACCACGCGGACATTTATAACAACATCGACGAAATCAAACTCACCTTTCGCCGCCTGCTTAACATCGTCCCGCGCGGTGGCATGGCCTATGTCAATGGCGATGAGCAAAACTGCCTCGACGTCGCCGATAAAGCGCCCTGCCCCGTCACCACCGTTGGCTTCGGGGAGAATTGCTCGCTGCGCATTGAAAATCTCAACTACGATACGGACCGTAGTTCATTCACTCTCGGTGGCGTTTCATTCTCTGTTCCGATGACCGGTGAGTTCAATGTCCGCAATGCCGCGATGGCCGCTGCCGCAGCGACTTTTGCCGGGCTAACGGTTGAGGAGATCCGCGCCGGACTGGAGTCGTTCGAAGGCGTGGCCCGCCGCCAGGAGCTCAAGGGAGAGGTGAACGGCATCAAAGTCATCGACGACTTCGCACACCATCCGACCGCCATCCGCCTCGCCGTGCAAAGCCTGCGCCAGCGGCATCCGGAATCCCGACTTTGGATTCTCTTCGAACCACGATCCAACACGACCCGCCGCGCCATTTTCCAAACCGAGCTTGCCGAAGCGCTTGCACTCGCCGATATCGCCATTGTCGCCGCGATCCCGGATCTGCACAAAATCCCGGAAAACGACCGACTCGATCCCGCAAAACTCTCTGCGGACATCGCCCGCTTTGGCGGCCAAGGCTGGTATCTGCCCGACCTCGAATCTATCATCGCCAAGGTCACAGAATCCGCCCTGCCCGGCGACATCATCGCCGTCCTCACCAATGGTGGTTTCGGTGGCATCCATCAGAAACTTCTCACCGCCCTCGCCAAGGCCCCCGCTCTTCTGGTGAAATAATCTGAATCTTCGGACAAGGCTTGGGGGAATTTCAACTCGATGAAAAAGCAGCCTGCCGCCATCTCCGTGAAAGCCGGGAATGTCGAGTTTCTCAAGATCAACTCGACGAATTGGGAATGGCGGGACACCTATCACTGGATCGTCAGCCTCTCGTGGCCGCGCTTCGCGCTGGTGGTCGTTTGCTGCTTCCTCGCGCTGAATCTGATGTTTGCCACGGCATACTTGCTAGGCGGGAAATGCGTCGGGGAGATGCGGGAAAACTGCTTCAGCGAAGCGTTTTTCTTCAGTGTCGAGACACTGGCAACGGTCGGCTACGGCCACATGTATCCAATCACGACTTATGGCCATGTCGTCGTCACTCTGGAATTGATGACCGGCATGTTATGGACGGCGGTAACGACCGGGCTGATTTTCGTGCGTTTTTCCAGGCCCACCGCGCGGGTATTGTTCAGCGATTGCATCGTGATCAGCGCTTTTGAGGGAAAGCCCGCATTGATGTTGCGGGTCGCAAACCTGCGCCACCACACCATGGCGGATGCGGAGTTCCGGATCATGTTCCACCGGGAGGAAATGAGCCTCGAGGGTGAATCCATCCGCCGCTACTATCTGATTAAACTGACTTTTGACCGGCTCATCATATTTCCCGCAGCCATGATCCTGCGGCACATCATCGATGAATCCAGCCAGCTGCATGGAATGACTCTG
This sequence comes from Luteolibacter sp., assembly GCA_039933825.1. Classification (GTDB taxonomy): domain Bacteria; phylum Verrucomicrobiota; class Verrucomicrobiia; order Verrucomicrobiales; family Akkermansiaceae; genus Luteolibacter. The sequence goes on along the minus strand of JBDTNJ010000198.1, from coordinate 367 downwards.
GAGGATTTCAAGGATACTGACTCCCGCTTCATCGCCTCCGTCTCCTGCGTGGATACCGTCCTTCAGGCACCAGTGCAGAGCCTGCAAACCTACGGCTGGGCAGATATCCGTTTCGGCCAGCGCTTTGTGGAAGTCTATGAGGACAGTCCGGACGGACGCCTGATCGTGGACTACGGCAGGTTGAATGAAACGGAAAACGCGTGATGACCTAACTGATTCTAATTGCGCCCTATGTTCAACCCTATCCACGGATTGCATCGGCGTATTCCTCTGCAACCATGAATCCAGTAACTATCCACTCGTTTCGGGTGGAGTTGAGTGGCGAGCCGCAATACGGGCAATTGATATCAAGCGAATCGCCGGCCCG
>JBDTNJ010000197.1:0-6679 GCA_039933825.1 Luteolibacter sp. | reverse complement strand
CCAGCAGTGCCGATCGACCAAGCCAAACCGCTTCAAACCGTCACGCCACCATCGCCACTCGATGTGAAACCCACGGGCGAGGATGCCCTGCGGTTGCAAATTTTCCTCGATCAGGCGAAATTCGGCCCAGGCATCATCGATGCGAAACCTGGACTTTTCACTGAGCTCGCAGTGAAATCCTGGAATGAGGTCAACGGCCACCCGATCGAAGATTGGGTCGAAGTGAATAAGGCTGCTAGAAATGCCATCACCAATCCGCTTGCCGTGGCACTCGTCCCGGACTTCGCCACCGACTGGGTGGATGCGAACCTGCCCACCAAAGTCTCACTCCAGGCAAAGCGCAAACGCATGAGCTACCGCAGCCTCGCCGAGATGATGTCAGAGCGCTACCACTGTGACATTCCCTACCTGGTGGAACTGAACGGCACCTCGAAAATCAACAATCTCAAACCCCGCGACAGCATCATCGTTCCCAACGTGGATCCGTTTCACATCGAAGCCCTCACCGGTGCGGGCTACAAGGCGGATGTAGCCATGAGTCAACGCCACGTCGTAGTGGACACGAAAGTGAATCAAGTCCGCATCTTCGAGGCAGCACCCGCAGCCCTCGTCATCGCGGAGCCCGGCGGCGCAATAGTCACCCAGGTCAGCCGGCCTAACCGGGGACTCATCGCCTCGTTTCCGATTACTCCCGGCCAGCCGAAATTCATCAAATTCGGCACTTGGGAGGTTAGAAACTCCGTGGAACTTCCCCACTGGCGCTACGATCAGCAGTTGCTCGATACCGGCAAACGCAGCAGCGACTCCGAAGCCCTCGAAATCCCACCTGGTCCCAACAGCCCTGTCGGCGTTTTCTGGTGCGGACTCACCAAGCCCGGCATCGGCCTGCACGGCACTCCGAATCCTGAAACCATCGGCCGCGCCCACAGCCACGGGTGCATCCGCATGGCGAACTGGGACGCCGTGCGCCTGCCAACCTTGATCCGCCCGGGAACCACTGTGGAAATCCGCTAGATTGCGACAAGCCCCGGTCGCGGCATCCTCCAATGAACAAGCTAGGAAAAAATCCCCTCCTCCTTGCACTCTTCATCGCGGTCTTCATCTACCTCCTAGCGGATTTTTTCGTCTTTCAGGGTCCGGCCAAGCGCGGGCTTGAATCCATTTTTCCGATCCAAACCGAAAGCCTCGCTGCCCGCGTTTGCGGCTATCCGATCACCCTCAGTCAGCTCCACCGCGCCGTGGATGAGCGACTCTGGCTGGCAGGAACATCTGCAACCAACCTCACTTCCGCCGAACTGGAAATCGCTCAAACAGCCGTGCTCGATGAGCTCATCGAGCACGAAATCCTCCGCGCCAGAATCAAGGCTGCCGAAGAGCCCCCAAGTGCCAGCTCCCAAGAAATCAATGAACGCCTGCAAAGGTTCCTTGCCCGCTTTGAAACAAACGGCGCACTTGAAGCCGCTATGAAATCCCAGGGCATCTTCAGTCAGGACGATTTAAAAAACCGCCTCGCCGCACGGATCCAGCAGGAAAAATTCGTCGAGGCAAACATTGCCCCACGAGTCAAAGTCGCTGACGGCGAGGCTGAAAAGTGGTTTGAAAAAAATCAAAAAACCATCGCCAATCCCGAACGTGTAGAAGCCCGCCACATCTTCATCCCCACGCTCGATCACCCGCCGGAAGAGGCGAAACAGAAACTCGACGAAGCCTTGGCCGCTCTCACAGAAAAGAAAAAAGACTTCGCCACGCTCGCCAAGGAACTCAGCGAAGACCCCGCTACCAAGGACAGCGGCGGCGCGCTTGGCTGGATGAGCTATGATCGGCTTCCTGTGGATTTCGCAGCTCCATTGTTTTTGCTAGAACTGAATAAGCCCACCCTCATCCGCAGCCGCCTCGGCTGGCATCTGGCGGAGGTCACTGCTCGCAAAGCAGCAGAACCCCGCACCTTTGAACAGACCAAGCCGGAGATCGTGGCAGCGCTTGATACGATCAAACGCCGTCAAGCCATCGCTGATTTCCGAGCTTCACTTCGTCAAAACGAAGCTAAAAACATCATCATTTTCCATCACATGATCAGAGATTAAAAAGGTACGACTCGCTTATTTTAAAATCGAACGTCCGGCACTTTTTCTAAATCATCCATTGTAGGTCTGACATCTGCTGGACTAGTTTTCAACCCATGAACCCGATCAATCCTTTCCTGCTCTCCGCGTTGCTGGCTATCGCACTCAGCAGTTGTGCCGGTCCATCGACACGGGAACCGACAAATCTCTCAACGGTGAAAGCCGAAGTAGCAGCCTATGCGGATTCCGGAAAATACGAGGCAGATCTAGTGGACATCACGGGTCCCGCAAAAAAATGGATTTCCCATCGCGCCCACAGCGGAAACGGTAAACTCGCGGTCGTTTTCGATATTGATGAAACGACGCTTTCCAATCTTGGGCACATGACCGAGGCGGATTGGGGCTATCAGCCGGATTCGTGGAGCAAGTGGGTGATGACCGGCAAAGCTCCGGCGATCGCTTCGGTGCGCGAGGTTTATCAAACCGCCATGGTAAACAAAGTGGCGGTGTTTTTCATCACCGGCCGCCGGGAGAGCGAAAAAGCCGCGACCGCGCGCAATCTCCGCCAGCAGGGCATGGGTGATTATCAGGCGATATATGTCCGCTCGGATGCGTCGAAAACTCCGGTCGGCCCCTTCAAAACCGCCCAGCGCAAACACATCGCTGAGCAAGGCTACTCCATTATCGCCAATCTCGGTGACCAGCAGTCCGACCTCGATGGCGGCTACGCGGAACGCACTTTCAAGCTACCCAACCCGTTTTACCTGATTCCCTGAGGCGGCAGGCAGACGTCGTCTTTGAAACGAAGAGGTTGCCAGCACGGCGGATCTCGGTATGCTCCGCGCCCCGGCAAAAGACGCCGGTTTTATTCAAATGAATCATCCCACTGTAGCGATCGTTGGTGCGACGGGTGCCGTCGGCGTAGAAATGCTCCTTTGTCTCGAACAGCGGAATTTCCCGCTCGGCAAACTCAAACTTCTCGCCTCGGCACGCTCTGCCGGAAAAACGATGACCTTCCGGGGTGAGGAAATCACCGTGGAAGAACTCACGCACGACTCGTTCGGGGATGTGGACATCGCGCTCTTCAGCGCGGGTGGTGGGATTTCGCTGGAATTCGGCCCGTCCGCAGCGAAGGCCGGTGCGGTGGTGATCGACAATTCCTCCGCCTTCCGCATGGACACCGATGTGCCGCTGGTGGTGCCGGAAATCAATCCAGAAGCCGCGAAGAACCGCCCGCGCAACATCATCGCGAATCCTAATTGTACGACGATCATCTCACTGATGGCGCTTGCTCCGCTGCACAAGGCGTTCGGCCTACGCTCGATCATCGCCTCGACCTATCAGGCGGTGTCCGGTTCCGGCGCCCAAGGCATCATCGAGTTGGAAGAGCAGATGAAGGCGATCAACGCTGGTGAGCCAGTGACGCTCAAAGTCTATCCGCGCCAGATCGCTTTTAACGTGATCCCACAGGTCGATACGTTCACCGACAACGGCTACACCAAGGAGGAAATGAAGATGCTCAACGAAGGCCGGAAGATCATGAACCTACCGGACCTGCGCGTTTCCTGCACCTGCGTGCGCGTGCCGGTCTATCGGTCGCACTCGGTTTCTATCACCGCACAATTCGAGCGCCCGGTAAATGCCGATGCCGCGCGGGCTGCCTACGCAGGTCGTCCGGGTGTGCAGGTCGTCGATGATATTGCGAACAAAGTTTTCCCCGTGCCACTTGATACGACTGGCAAGGACGATTGCCTCGTCGGCCGCATCCGCAAGAATCTGGTTTTCGACAACGCGCTCGATTTGTGGGTCGTCGGCGATCAAGTCCGCAAGGGTGCTGCGCTGAATGCCGTTCAGATCGCGGAGATTCTTTGAAGATGTTGAGAGTGGATGGTTGAGAGTTGAGAGAAAGAAAAAGAATCTCTCTTCCTCTGAATCGTCTCTAACTCTCAACTCTCAACCATCCACTCTCAACTCCTTCCCTGCCATGGACTTAAAAACCTACCTCGCCACCCGTGCCGCTCAAGTGGACGCGGCGATGGATGCGTTCCTGCCGAAAGCCAAGGAGCGTCCAGCGACGATCCATGCGGCAATGCGTTACAGTGTTTTCGCCGGAGGAAAACGCCTGCGCCCGGTGCTCTGCCTCGCGGCGGCGGAAGCGTGCGGCGGTGATATTTCTAACGCCCTCGCTCCGGCCTGCGCGGTGGAGCTGATGCACACCTATTCGCTGGTCCACGACGATCTACCCGCGATGGATGACGACGATCTCCGCCGTGGCCGGCCGACCTGCCACAAGGTTTACGGCGAAGGGATGGCGGTGCTCTGCGGTGACGCATTGTTAACTGAGGCTTTCATCGTTCTAGCAAAAACCCCGGCTACCAAGCGTTACAGCGCCAGCGACTACATCACCGAACTCGCGGTAACTGGCGGCAGTCGCAAGCTCATCGGCGGGCAGGTCATGGACCTCGAAGGCGAAGGGAAAAAACTCACCAAGCGCGACCTCGTCCGCATCCACGTAGCGAAGACTGCGGCGCTGCTCACCACCTCGCTTCGCCTCGGCGCGATGTCCGCCAACGCGACACCGGCGAAGCTCGAAGCACTGACGAAATTCGGTTACGCGCTCGGCCTCGCATTCCAAGTCATCGACGACATCCTCGACGTCACCCAAACTACCGAGATGTTAGGTAAGACCGCGGGCAAGGACCAGGCGGTTGAAAAATCCACCTACCCCGCGATCCTCGGGCTGGATGCCTCGCGCAAGGAAGCAGCGAAGCTCACGAACGCCGCGATGGACGCCCTCAAACCCCTAGGAAAAAACGCCATGCGTCTGGAAGAAATCGCCTTCCACCTGCTCAAGCGAGAGTATTGACGAGGTGTTTTCCGCTGAAAACGCGCGGATCCGGTGATGGATTCACGCCGGGTTTCAGGTATTCTCGATCATGTTTTTCCGCCAGACCGCCCTGCTACTGTTCACCCTGCCGCTGCATGCGGACATGGACGCATGAGACCTGCCGCCGGTGAGCTACTCGGACACGCCCGCTCGCGACCGGATGACGCTGCTCGTGAGAAAATGGGCGCACGATCCCTACATGATTTATTCCGAGGCCTTCCGCAGCCTGCCCGCTGCCGTGAAAACCCGGGTGCTCGCCGGACTGCGCAATGTTATACCTACCCAACCATGAACCTGCACGAGCGCCGAAAAATCGATAGAATCCTTCACGAGACCGGTGTTTGGTGAGGCGAGGTTTGTAAACCTCACTGGGTCGGCTTTTTCCTGAGGTCCGGATATTTCTCCAACGTCACCTGTTGGACTTTCAGGATCGTCTGGACAAGCTCGTAGGGGATATCGACGGACCGTATCGTGGATTCCTCGCCGAAACTTCCGCTGGCAGCGATCAGGCTGCGGAATATCTCGACCGCTTCGTCTGCCTCCCCGCCGAGCTGCCGGACGAGAATTTGATAGAGCCGCAGGGAGTTTTCCGGCGTATAGCCGCTGTCGGCCTTTTTCTTTTCCTGCTCATATTCGACCAGTAGCTTGGCGGCTTCCTTGGGATTTCCAAAAAGGCACTGGATTAAATACCTGTCGAGCACCGACGAGTCCTGGCATTCAAGTGCGGTCCGCAGAGTTTTTTCAGCCGCCGCTTTGTCGCCCTTGTTCGCCAGCAGGAATCCCTTGCGGGCGAGGTAAGATCCTTTGTCAGGATGCTTCCCGCACAGGGAGTCAAGCACCTCGGCGAGGACCTCAGGATCATTGGACAAAAAGAGTACATCGTTGGCGAGGATCTGGATGTCCTCGCGCTGCGGTTCAAGCTTGAGCGCCTGCAGCGTCCACTTGCGGGCCGCATCGTAGTCGGCCAGCTTCTTTTCGGCCATTCCCAGGTAATAGCAGACGTCCACATCCCGCATTGCATTGCGTTCAGCCGCCTGTCTCAGCTGCGCGACACGGTTGTACAGAGCGACGAGGGAAAGTCGTTCGGCTTTGGATGCATCGCTGTTTTTGTCAGATTTCTGCCAGGCGTTTACCCGGTCCACCAGACTGTTATTGTCCCAGTATCCAACTGCCGCCCGGACGAAACCCACCGCAGGCATCGCCCGGGAGGCCTGGGAGGCCGGGACGTTGTTATCGGTGATCCAGCGCATGGCACCGGATCGAATGTTAGGAGAAACGGAGCGCCGTGCCGGCTCCCGCAGGAACCATGATTTCGGCGTCTCCTTGCGGATACGCTCCCAACTCATAAACGGATCGGTCACGGTATAACTGCCCTGCTCGTTGAGATTGCGGGCCACTGTGGCCTCGGTGAGCGCATATAAGTCCACCGGTTCCTCGTTCGACGGTGCCAGCTCCCAGATCCGGCAATAGATCTTCTTTTCATCCGATTGCGAGGAAGAGGAAGCCATGATCATCCTGTCGTCCTTGGTGAATGACAGGGAATTCACCAAACCCTCGGTCATGATCTGTTCAGACACCTGCCTCGCTGTCTGCCAGTCCCAGATGCGGATGACATCCCCGTCCGAGTCAGTGGCGCTCACCGTCGCCAGCCAGCGGCCGTCATGACTGAATGCCACTTTTTTCACAGCATTCTCCCGGTGCATCAGCGGCGAGCCCAGCATGGCTCCCG
>JBDTNJ010000196.1:0-12464 GCA_039933825.1 Luteolibacter sp. | reverse complement strand
GGAGTTGGAAAATCCCGTGCAGCCGTCCTACGTGCTGCCGCCAAGCGCCTATCTAACATCCGGTCCGTCCGGTCTAACCTACAATCCGGGTGTCGGATTTCTAGAGAGCGAAAACAACCATTTCCTCATCTGCGATTACCGTGGCGGCGCGGCGAACTCGGGCATCTGGTCGTTTGAAATGAAGCCAAAAGGCGCGGGGATGGAGATGAGCGATTCGAGGCAGTTCGCCTGGGGCATCGCGGCGACCGATGTGGAATATTCGTGGGACGGGCGTATTTTTGTCAGCGATTTCATCACCGGCTGGGCGTCCCACGAGGACGGCCGACTGGTCTCGCTTGATGCGGGCGAGAAAACCTGGCGCGCCGCCGATGCCGCGAGCACGGCGAAGATCATGCGCGAGGGCTTCGAGCACCGCAGTTCCGGCGAACTCGCGAACCTGCTCAAGCACCCGGACGCCCGTATCCGCCTCCGCGCGCAGATCGCGCTGACCCGCAAGCCGGACGCGCTGCAGCAATTTTCCGACGCCACCGCCTCGTCGAACCCGATGGTCCGCATCCACAGCATCTGGGGCCTAGGCATCCTTTCGCGACGTGGATCATCGCCGCTGCCTGTGACGGGTTTCGGCGATGTGCCGACGGTTAAATCCAGCGCGGAAGCCGAGAAAAAGCTCATTTCCCTGCTTCAGGACAAGGATGCTGAAATCCGCGCACAGGTCCTCCGCACGCTGGCCGATACCGAGGAATCCTCCGCAGCCATCCAGCTCGGCCCGCTGCTGGCAGATTCTTCGCCGCGAGTGCGTTTCTTCGCCGCCCTCCTCGCTGGGAAGCGCAAGATGATCGATTTCTACGGCCCAATCTGCGACATGCTCCGGGAAAATAACAACAGCGACGTCTATCTCCGCCATGCCGGGGCTTTCGCACTGCAACACATGGCTCCAGACTCGCGGACGATCAGCGCGCTTTCCCACGACGATTCCGCCGCCGTCCGCCTCGCCGCCGTTATCGCGCTGCGCCGCCTGAACAGTCCGGATCTAACCGCTTTCATCCATGATCCCGATCCAAAGGTCGCGGACGAAGCCATCCGCGCGATTTGCGATTTAAACCTCGTCGGCCAGCGCCCGGCGGTGGCGGTGCTGCTGGATGATCTCGGCAAACGCGAATGGACGCCCTTCATGCTGCGCCGCCTGATTCACAACTCGTTCCGCATTGGCACGGCTGAGGACGCCACGCGTTTGCTCAAGTTCGCAGCGAACCCGCAGAACCCTAACCGCGAACGCCAGGAAGCGCTCCGCCTCATTTCCATCTGGACCAATCCGCCGCCAGCCGACCAGTTCACCGGCCATTTCAGCCCGCTCGAAAAACGCGATCCGGAAATCATCCGTCCCGTCCTCACCACCGCACTGACGGAACTTCTCCGGCAGGATGGATTTGTCCTGACCTCTGCGCTGGGACTGATCGGCCAGTATCACTTGGACATTGCCGGACTCGATGAACCCACGCTGCGCACTCTCACCCGCAACGCCGCACTTCCAGCTGCCGCACGTGCAAATGCCCTTGATCTGTTGGTTAGCCTCAAGCCGAAGGACCTCACCGCCGCCCTCGTCAAACTCGCCGTAGATGCCTCGGACGAGGTTGCGCTGACCGCGCTTTCCAATCTCGCGAAACTCTCGCCGGCCACCGCGATCGCCCCGCTCCAGACCGCCATCAATTCCAACAAAGTGGCCCGCGTGCAGCAAAGCTGGAAGATCCTCGCCACTCTCCCAAGCGACAAGGTGGACGCCATTTTCGTGAAATTCCTTGATCAACTCCGGGAAAGCAACGGCGTCGCACCCTACGCCATCGAGCTGATCGACGGAGCGAAGGAACGCAGCGGAGCCTCTGTTTCCGCCGCCCTTGCCATTCTGGAAAAATCCCTCGCAGAGAGCAAGGATCCGCTCGCGAAATGGAACGTCGCCCTCGAAGGCGGCGATGCGAAAAACGGTGAGGCCATTTTCACCTCCCACCCGGCCAGCGAGTGCATGCGCTGTCACCGCGCCGAGGAAGGCCACGCCGCCGGTGGCGAAACCGCGCCCAACCTCTTTGGCGTCGCGAAACGCCACACGGACCGCCGCTATTTCCTCGAATCCATGGTCACGCCGAGCGCCGTGATCGCCCCCGGTTTCGGCACCGTGCTCATCAATTTCAAAAACGGCGCGACTCTCAGTGGAAATGTCATCGCCGAGGCTCCGGACCACATCGACCTCGACGCCGCAGGCAAATCCCTTCGCATCAAGCGCAGCGACATCGAGTCCGTCACCCAGCCGGTTTCCCCGATGCCCCCGATGGCAGATTTACTCAATCCCAGCGAGTTGCGCGATCTGGTCGCTTGGATCGCCACCCTCTCCAAGTACAACAACCGGCCGCAGACCGTGGCTACAACCGAGCCGCTCGATCCGAACACGCTGGAGGCCCCGAAAGTTTCCGCAGCGGCCGCAGCCGTCGATCCCACCATCCTGAAAGCCGGCCAACAACAATTCCTCATCTGCGGCGCCTGCCACGGCCAAGGCGGCGAAGGCACTTCCATCGCTCCGCCGCTCGCCGGCTCCGAGTGGGTCAACGGCCAAGCTGAAAACCTCATCCGCATCCAGCTCCGCGGGCTCTACGGACCGATCAAGGTCAAGGGCCAGGAATACAACCTGCCCGCCGGCATGGCCGCCCTCGCCTATCAAACAGACGACCAGATCGCCGCCGTGCTCACCTACGTCCGCGCCTCCTTCGGAAACTCCGCCTCAGCCGTCACCCCGGCCGCAGTCGCCGCCCTCCGCAGCGAAGTCGGAAAACCCCAGCTCACTGCGGCCGAGTTGAAAGCACCCACACCTGCGAGCCCCAAGGAAATGCCAAAGTCCAATGCGAACGCCACCACGGATGCCTCTCCTTCGACAGCCAAGGCTGGAACAGGCAAATACGATAATCTCAGGCCCGAGTCAGGCTTTGGAAAGTGGTTCATTCTTTTGATCGGCATCATCGCCGCAGGTTGCGTGATTCCGATCTTCAGGCGGAAGTAGCTTCCGGCGAAGCGACAAACTCACTTCACTGCTGCGGTTTGAGCACCCGCGTCACTCCCGCCGCGCTTGCCGCCTTCCTGGCTGCGCCGGGCAAGAATGCCGTCGCGCTGCGCTGGCAGCCGACCTTCGGGGCCACCAGCTACACGGTCAAGTGCGCCACCAATAACGGCGCGAGTTGACTGGCGATCGCCGATCTCGGCCTCTTTTCCAACTAAATGAACTGGAGCGCGGAATTTATTCCGCAAGTCGAATGGCTTCAACACGGGCGGAATAAATTCCGCGCTCCAATGTATATACTGCCGCGCCGTGAATGGCGCACGCAGCGTTGGGGAGCCTAAGCGCCCTTGCTTGCAATTTCTGGAGCCCTCGCCGGAAATGGGCTGGAGTGGCCATGGGCGTTGGGTTTTAGGTGATGCGGCGCAGGTCCTAATGCCACGCCGTCCTCGGCGAGGGCGCCGAGGACAACACGCGAGGGCGCGTGTGCTCCCCAGTCTGCCAGGGGCAGGCGGGAAAAAGGGAGGCGGAGCCCGAAAAACCCTAATCGGACTCCGCCCTATTCATTGCCTCCTCCAAGGCAAACTTGATATGGGAAAGATGATGGATTGCGGATCGCGGATCACTTTCCGCTTTTTCTTCCGTTCTCCATTTCAGCTTTCAGCGTGCAGCATTTTCTTCAAGCGCTCCGGCGGCGGCGCAGCAGGCCGGCACCGATCAGCAGCCCGGCCAGCGCGCTGGTCGGCTCGGGCACGGCGGTCCAGGTGAGGGTGTTAGTGCCGCTTAGCGTGAAAGAGCCTTGCCCGGACACCAAACCTGCCGAGTCCACCCCTGGACCTCCAAAGCCACCGCTGAAGATCGAGGTGAGGGCGTTGGTTGCACCGGCACCGCTGAATACGTTGGTCCAAGTCTTGGTGGTATCCCAGAAGACATCGGTAAAGGCATTCGTGCCGAGCACGATATTGAAAATCGCACCAGAACCGCTAATCGTTCCAGTCCCGGCAAGCTGGCCATACGTCTCTCCCACTCTTGTGTTAGTCGTCGCTGCATTCAGATCAAACTCGAAGATCGAGCCAGTATTGAACGTGGTGGTTCCCGTCACAGCCAATGCCGTGCCGCTCGCGCTCGCCGTCGGGGCCAAAATGCCTCCGTTTTTGAAGCCACTTGACGATTGAGCCGCCAAGCTGACGTTGCCACCCACGGTGCCGGTGCCACCCAGAGTCGCCACGGGAGTTCCTGTGACTGTCCCTGCCGAAACGCTGACCGCGCTGCCACTGGCCGTGCTGCCGTTCACCAGCAGCTTACCACCTGAAACGGTGGTTGTGCCGGTGTAGCCGTTCGTGCTGGAGAGTGTCAGGGTGCCAGTGCCGACCTTGGTTAGCGATCCGGCACCAGAGAGGTTACCGGAGTAAGTGGTGTTGGCATTTTTGGAACCGACGCTGATGGCAACGGCAGCTGAAGCTGTATCCGTCAAAGCCTGGTTGGTTGCACCGGACAACGCGCCGATGTTATAGGCTCCCGTGTTGGAGGCAGAAGCGAACGAAACCAGATTGGTCAGGCCGAGGCCACCGGTCAATGCCAGCGTGGCATTCTGCAAGGCATTCACATTGTTGAGCTGAAGAAGCCTCTTGGTCGCGTCGGATATATTTCCGCCGCTGTTGGTCGGGGTCACTACATCGACGGTGCCGCTGAGGGTGTTGGCCGCATCAAACGTTACGTAGCTAGCATTATTTCCGCTATTGCCGCTTCCAGCGATGGTGATATTTCCCGAACCGCCGATTGTTCCCGAAATTGCCAGCGATTCACCGCCGCCCGTCGAACCGAGGAATGAGGTTGTGCTCGCATTGGCGGTGATGGTGCCAGCAATCCCAAAAACACTACCGGAACCAAAGCTATTGGCTTGGTATATCAAGCCTCCATTCAGAATCAGGCCCGCGCCGTTGAAAGTGAGAGTGCCGCCCATTTTGCCATGCAGAGCACCCCCACCCGAATTGAGGGTGAGCGAGTCTCCGGCGAAGGTGCCGGGAGCTATGCCGCGCATCTCAAAGGAGGTGGCATAAGTGTTCCCCACACTCGGAGCGGCGGCAAGGTTCCATTTACCCGCTGTGTTAAACGAGCTCGTGCCACCCGGATCGGCGGCGAACATCGTGTCGGTGACTGCCATGGCCGAGTGCGAACCGAGGAGCGATAGCGCCGCTACAGAAAGCCCAAGGCTCCGGGCTGGGAATTTGGCGGCAATAGGATTGCAGTAGGATTTGATGGTTTTTTTCATGATTTGCTTGGTTTTTGGGAGTTGTAGTTTTGAACGGTATAGCGGCTCGACGCGGTTAGATACTTTATGGACTTTGGGTTTATAGACTAAACAGAAGGCAAACAGTTGCCTTGGGGGGTGAATGAAGTGGAGGGAGAAGGTTGCGTATTCATTGCTTTGTGTGCGCAGGATAATTATTTAATTCCGCTCCCGCAATACCCCTAGATACGGGTATGGTTTCCCGGCCTCGCCGAGTCATGTATTTGTGCGCCGCCTCCGATCCCGTCATGCAAATCCTCCGCGATTCTTGCCCGCACGCTTACCCTCCGACATGTCCCCGGCGGCGGCTACGCCGCCGTGCTGAGCCCGACGGCCCCGCCCCCCTGAAAGCACCTTCCCCCATGTCTTCATTCAAACTCAAAAAATGCGGGAGCAAATTCCGCCTGATCAGTACAGGGTCTCTCCACTAGGGATCTGTGCTGGATGAAATTCCCACCATTGGAAGAATTTTGAACCGCCAAGACGCCAAGAGCGCCAAGTTCAGAAAAGCAATTGCCGATTAGCGATGCCCCGGCCTTCAAAACTTCTCTTCCTTGGCGTCTTGGCGGTGAAATCGTCTTCAGTGGTTGTGGTTTTAAAGGTGAATTCTCCTTAATGGAGGAGCCCTGCTGATCAGTATAGTCCATTCGCTCCTCCTGGTTGCGGGCGTCCTTTTGGCGGTCCACCCGGTTGAAGTCCAAGCCTACAATTTAACCTGAATTCCGCAGTTGAAGAGGTTTTTTGAGGTGAGGTTTTAATGGTTTTAGGTGGGGACGGAGACGGCTGTTTTCAACTGCTGCGCAGTGGTTCGTATCCAATCGTGAAGGCGTAGGTAGCCGTCGAGTAATTGTTCGGCCAACTGCGGCATCAGCGGCAACATTGTCACCTATCTTGAAGCCCGCTGGCAGAATGACACGCTCGCCATCCGGTCGGATCGCAAAAGGAAAATTGTGCGGGGGCGCGGGCGGAAATAAAAAAATGCCAGAATGCGGTAGCGCGGCTTGGAATCGTTATTGATTTTATTTACCCGTTATAGGATAACCGTGGGGCGATTGCTCCAAATCGTGAAAACGTATTGCACCAGCGCCTTCCATTCCCTGCTGCTTGCCTGACGGCGATGTTCGTTCTGGCATCTGCGGCACCGGCCGCCACCGGGCCGTCGCCGAATCCCGATGTTCGCGTCGGATCATGAATCTGGGCTGCCGAGACACATGACCGGCAGGAGTGCCGGTTTGTGCACTCGGTTGAAATCCCCCGCGGAGCATCCGTGCGGCTGGCCCGGTTGCGCATCACGGTGGACAACGCCTACGAACTCTTTCTCGACGGTCAGTCAATTGGCCGGGGTAATGGCTGGCATAACTTTATCGAGTATGACGTGAAGCTGTTCCTCCATCCGGGCACACATGTGCTGGCGGTGAGCGCCCTGAACGACTTCGATGTCGCGGGTCTAATCTGCGGTTTGCGAGTCGAACTGGAAGACGGACGGGTGATGGAAATTGTTTCGGACGCCTCATGGAAGATTCCTCCAAACGACGCCCGTTCCTGGAAACAAGTAACACAGGCCTGGGAAAAATGGCCTGCGGCGACAGTGTTATCCTTTTGGACAGGGCCTCCTGACCTAGTCTATTCCGCGCAGCCTTCCGAACCAATCGTGGTGCCCCTTTGGCAACGGGGGTGGGTTCTGGCATCCTTGTTGCTGGCTGCTGTTGTATGCGGGCTCACCGCCCTTTTCCTCGCGAGCCGCTTGATCATACAGTCCCGGATGAAAGCGTCGGTGCGCCGCGAACGGGCAAGAATCGCGGAGGATTTGCATGACGGGATCGGAGGCGGGCTCACCCAGATGATCCTTCTCGGGGAAAAGGCGCGCCGCATCCTGCCGGCGGACTCAGCGGAGGCGGCGACGCTGGCCGAACTGTGCGGGCAGTCACGCGGCCTGCTCGGCGAGATGGACGAGACGGTCTGGCTGATCAACTCGCAACGAGACACCTTCCGCGACTTCGCATCTTACATCGTGAAGCACGCCGAGCTTTTATTTCAAAACTCTCCTGTTCGCTGTCGATTTGACATCGAGGACGATCTGCCATCGCTGCCCTGCGATATTGGCACCCGGCGCAACCTTTTTATGACAGCGAAAGAAGCCTTGAACAACATCCTGCGACATTCCCAAGCCTCCCTTGCCGAAGTGGGAATCCATCGCTGCCATCAGGATTTGGTCGTGACGATCGAGGACAACGGACGGGGTTTTGATCAAACAACGACCCGTGAAGGGAATGGCCTGCGTAACATGGCGGGACGAATCTTTGAGGCCGGCGGGCAATTCAAGGTGATGAGCTGCATCGGTGCCGGGACCAAGGTTGAGTTCCGGGTGCCGCTTCACGCTTCAGTGGGTTTCGGCATCGCGCGATTTTTTCGTCGTAAGCGCACTGCCTTGCCCCTTTGATGACCGACGATATGACACGCAAAACACAATCGTCAAATCCGGTCCACCGCGTCGCCATCGTGGAAGATCGTGACGCGGTGCGCGAGCACTGGGCAACCTTGATTGATTCGTTCGACGGCTTCGCCTGCTCATGCGCCTGCTCTTCTGGGGAGGCGGCATTGGCGCAGATTCCGCCCTCCAAACCGGAGATTGTGCTGATGGACATTTTTCTCCCCGGCATGTCGGGCATCGAATGCACCGTCCGGCTCAAGGAGATCATGCCCGAGTGCCGCGTGCTCATTCTCACCGCCACACGTGACGAGGAAATGGTGTTTCCCGCATTGGAAGCCGGGGCTGACGGTTACTTGATCAAGCACTCAACACCTGACGAACTGCACCATGCCCTGCTCCAGGCCCTGCAGGGTGGCGTGCCGATGACAAGCGGCATCGCCCGGCACGTGGCGGAGTTCTTTCGACGGCGCGCAGGTGTACGACGGAGCGTGGAGGGTCTGAGCCAGCGCGAGACGGAGGTGCTCGACCTGATCGCCAAGGGTTACGTGAACAAGGAAATCGCAGAACGGTTGTCTCTCAGTGTCCAGACCGTCACGAGCTACCTAAAAACCATCTATAAAAAGATGCACGTGCACTCCAGGGCAGAGGCGGCGCACAAATACATGACTCGCTAGAGGCCGGAAAACCATACCCGTATCTAGGGGTATTGCGGGAGCTGGATTCAATAATTATGCTACGCAGGCAATGCAATGAATGTGCAACCCACTTCATTCACCTCCAAGGCAACTGCTTGCCTTCTGTTTAGTCTATCAACCCAAAGTCCATAAAGTATCTGACCACGTCAAGTCGCTATACCGTTCAAAACTACAACACCCAAAAACCAAGCAAGTCATGAAAAAATCCATCAAATCCTCCTGCAATCCTATTCTCACCAAATTCCCAGCCCTGAGCCTTGGGCTTTCCGTAGCGGCGCTATCGCTCCTCGGTTCGCACTCGGCCATAGCGGCCTCCAACATCTTCACGATGACCGGCAACGATCCGGGTGGCACGAGCTCGTTTAACGGAGCGGGCACAAGCCCCGCTGGCTGGAGCCCTGCTGGCGCTCCGACTGCGGGGACGGGTGGTGATACGAACGATTATGTCACCGCCTTTGAGATGCGCGGCCTGTCTACCGGAACCTTCGCTGGAGACTCGCTCACCCTCAATTCGGGTGCTTTTTTGCATGGCAAAATGAACGGCACCCTCACTTTCAACGGCGCGGGCCTGTTTCTGAATGGAGGAATGATAGTGCAAGCCAACAGCTTTGGTTCCGGTGCTGTTTTTGCGATTGCTGGCACCATCACCGCCAATGCGAGCACAACCACAACCCTCGGTTCGACGGGCGGTGAATCGCTGGAGATTTCGGGAACAATCGGCGGTTCGGGAAACCTCACCATCGGTGGAAGCGCCAATGGCCAAAATGTTATTAGCTTCGTAAAGCTTAGTGGGGCCAACGGCATCACCGGCACCGTCTCTGTAGTGACCCCGGGCGGTGGTATAGAAAGCGCGACCAACCGGCTTCTTCAACTCAACAACGTGGATGCCTTGCAGAATGCCACGCTGGAGTTGACCGGTGGCGGCGGCCAGGCCAATCTCGTTTCGTTCTCTTCTGCCTCCAACACGGGAACCTATAACATCGGCGCGTTGTCCGGTGCAGCCGACCAGGCTTTGACAGATACAGCTTCAACTGCCGTTGCCATCAGCGTCGGTGCCAACAATGCCAGCACCACTTACTCCGGTGTCCTCTCTGGTGCCGGATCGCTGACCAAGGTCGGCAGCACTGGCACCCTGACGCTCTCCAACACGAACACCTACACCGGCGACACCACCGTGGCCGCAGGGGTTCTCGCGGTGAACGGTAATGCCATCGCAGACACCAACAAGCTCGTCATCAACGGCGGCAAAGTGAATCCGATGGGTGCCACTGAAGTCGTGAACACCCTCTACTTCGGTGCCACGCAGCAGGCCGGTGGAAAAACCTATGGCTCGTTGGCGTCGGATGCCGATATCAAAAACGACACCTACTTCGTCATCGGATCAACCGGAAAGGTCAGCGTCACCACCGGACCTGTTGCCGGCTATACCGCATGGGCGAATGCCAACGGTGCCAACGGCCAGACCAAGGATCTGGATCATGACAACGACGGCGTGGATAACGGCATCGAGTATTTCATGGGTGAAACCGACTCCACCTTCACCGCCACCCCGGCGCTTGTCGGCGGCTCCACCGGAACGGTCACCTGGCCCATGGCTAGCAGCTACGCCAACTCCGCCAACTATGGAACGAGCTACCTGGTGCAAACCTCCCCCGACCTCGTCACTTGGACCCAAGCCCCCCAAAGCACGGGACCGAACACGGTAACCGTCACCGCTGGCGTCTCGGTCGTTTACACGATGCCCGCCAGCGGCACCAAGCTCTTCGTCCGCCTGGTCGTCAATAACTGATCCGGTTCCCCATCCATCTGCCTGGGGCCCTGCAAACGGGCCTCAGGCGCTCCTCGGGACCGATGCCCGCCGACCAGCGCGCTGGCCGGGCTGGTGATCGGTGCCGGAGCGCTTGAAGAAAATGCTGAACGCTGAAAGCTGAAAGCTGAAATGATGCAGTTTCGACACCACCAGCGTCAACGTCTGGGGCGACTACGACAACAGCCATCCCGACAAAAAAGCCCCTCACATCACCCGTGGATATAGCAAAGATAAACGCCCCGACCTTAAATTTGGGGGGGGCATTGCGGCGGCTGCATTTTAGTAAGCCCGCTTCTGTTCAAATAATCACCATGAAAAATTTCAGGTTTTATTCCAAAATCTTAGCGCTTGCGGCATCCGCATTCGCCGTGACTGCCACCCAATTACAGGCCGATGACTACCCGTTCGCGGGAAATCCTCCCATCACGCCGCGATGGGCGTATGAGCACTGGGTTTGGGAAGACAACACCAATACTCAGGCCAGCACCGTCCAGCTGGTGAGTGATTATCAGACGAGAAATATCCCGGTGGGAGCGGTGATCGTCGATAGCCCGTGGAGCACGGCCTACATGAACTTCGCGTTTAATTCGGCGAAGTACCCGGACGCCCAAACGATGATCACCAACTTCCGGAATCAAGGGGTTCAGGTCGTCTGTTGGATGGTAGGAATGATCAACCAATCAGGAGGTGAGGCTCCTTTGTTGCCGCACCCAGATTTCAATTTTGTCCGCTCCAGCGGTTACCAGGTCCGCAACCCTGCCAACGCGGACCCTAATACCAATGACATTTTCGGCTACTGGAAGGGAGCCGGCCTGGCCATCGACTTTACCAATCCGAATGCGGTGAATTGGTTCATGGGCAATGGAAATGCCAACCTGATCGCAATGGGTGTTCGCGGCTTTAAGGTGGACGAATCAAACGCCTACGTCTCCGATCCGGTGAAAACCTCAGCAGGCTCTGTGTATGCAGGCGCGAATATCACAAAGGCTCAATATACAGCGCACTACCAAGCGAAGGTCTCAGATTGGATACGTTCCCAGACGTCTTCGACTGGCAACGATGGCATCGTCATATCGCGGCCCTATTCCTTCCAGGGCCAGCCCGGCGGATTCCACTGTCCCGTTTCCAAGCTTACCGCTGGGTGGTGCGGTGATTTCGATGGGGACTTTGCCGGATTTTCGACGCAGATTGGAAACATCTACACCTCGGCGGACGCCGGCTACTCGGCTGTCGGATTTGAAGTCGGGGGATATTATGGAAATAGCGCAACCCGCGACTCATTGCTGCGGCAGGCACAGTTCGCGGCCTTGCTTCCCGTGATGGAAAACGGAGGATCGAACGGAGGACTGACGAATCACGTCCCATGGTACTGGGACAGTCTCAACGGGACAACCACGACTGTCCCCATTTACCGCTATTACGCGACGCTGCACCACAACCTCGCGCCGTTTCTCTTTCACACCGGCGTCACCGCCAATCTTACGGGCACACCTGCCGTGACGAACACGGATATAGCGACCTATCGACATGTCCTCGGCAATGTGCTTCTCACCCGTGCGGTAATGGCCGGAGACAATACGTCCGTTCTCATGAAGTTTCCCACAGGTCTGTGGATTGACTGGTGGAATCAGGCCAATATGTATTCTGGGGACGGACAGGCCACTGTGGTCAGCGCCATCGACAAGGCACCACTCTACGTCCGTGCGGGTGCCATTATCCCCGCCAAAGTGGACAACAATATCACGGGGCTGGGTGATACGGATTCGGCAGGCAAGGATACCATTTTGGTTTATCCCTACGGCACCACCTCCCTGACCTATCACCGTGCGCTCGGTGACGGAATCCCTTACGAGGATGTCGCGATTGCAGTTACTGAAGGCAGCAACGGCTCGCTTCAGGTGAATTCGCCTACTTCGCGAACCTGGCTTTTTAAGGTCAAATGTTTTTCCGCTCCGAGCAGTGTTACAGGTGCGGATACCTGGAGTTATGACGGCACAAGTAAAACGCTAACTATCCAAAAGGCCGGGTCGGCTTTCACCGTCTCGGTGACCGGCCTAGTGGGCTACTCGTCGATCACACCCATCTCAACCACTCAACCCACGGGCGGCACCGTCACGATGAACCTCGACGATGCGGGTGGCTCGACCTCGTTTAACCCGAAAACCGAAGCTGAATCCAACAGAAGGAAACCAGGAGAACAA
>JBDTNJ010000195.1:0-10304 GCA_039933825.1 Luteolibacter sp. | reverse complement strand
CTGCTAGACGCATGAAACAAACGCGCGCCAACTACGCCGGCATGTTCGGCCCGACCACGGGTGACCAGGTCCGCCTTGCCGATACGGAAATTTTCATCGAAGTCGAGCGCGACCTCATTGCCGAAAACGGGGGTTACGGAAATGAAGTGAAATTCGGCGGGGGCAAGGTCATCCGTGATGGGATGGCGCAATCGCCGCTCGCTTGTGATGCCGAATCACTCGATCTCGTGATCACCAACGCGCTGATCCTCGATGCCGCCCAAGGTATCATCAAGGCGGACATTGGTATCAAGCACGGTCGGATTGTCGGAATCGGCCATGCGGGAAACCCCCTGCTTCAGGATGGCATTACGATGACCATCGGTGCTTCTACCGAAGTCATCGCTGGGGAGGGCTGCATCGTTACCGCTGGTGGCATCGATACCCACATTCACTTCATCTGCCCGCAACAGATCGAGCATGCGATCGCTTCCGGCGTCACAACGCTGATCGGCGGCGGAACAGGTCCCGCGCATGGCACTTACGCCACCACCTGCACTCCGGGAAAGTGGAACATCCACCGGATGTTAGAGTCGGCGGAGGCGTTTCCCGTTAATCTCGGATTCCTTGGGAAAGGAAATTGTTCATCGCCGGAGCCCCTTCGTGAGCAAGTTCTGGCAGGTGTGATCGGGCTGAAGCTTCACGAAGACTGGGGAACGACTCCGGCTGCCATTGATACCTGCCTCGGGGTGGCGGATGAATTTGATATCCAGGTGGCGATTCATACGGACACTTTGAACGAGGCGGGTTTTGTCGAAAGCACCTTGGCCGCTTTCAAAGGGCGGACGATCCACACCTATCACTCCGAAGGTGCCGGCGGCGGCCATGCGCCGGATATCATCCGCGTCTGTGGAGAGGCGAATGTTCTTCCATCCTCGACCAATCCCACGCGACCCTTCACCTCAAATACGATCGACGAGCATCTCGATATGCTCATGGTCTGTCATCATCTCGACTCGCGCATACCGGAGGACGTCGCATTCGCAGAAAGCCGGATCCGTCCCGAGACCATCGCTGCGGAAGACCGGCTCCACGACCTAGGGGCGATTTCGATGATGTCATCGGATAGCCAAGCCATGGGCCGCATTGGCGAGACGATCACCCGTACCTGGCAGACGGCGCACAAGATGAAAGTCCAATTCGGAAAACTTGATGGGCCGGGCCATCCTGCGGCTGACAATTTCCGCGCTCTCCGCTATGTGGCGAAATATACGATCTGCCCCGCGATCACTCACGGCATATCCCACGAGGTCGGCAGTATCGAAATCGGGAAGCTTGCGGACATTGTGATTTGGAAGCCCGCTTTTTTCGGAGTGAAACCGGAAACCATCCTGAAAGGCGGCTTGATCGCTTGGGCTAACATGGGTGATCCGAATGCCTCCATTCCCACGCCGCAGCCAACGATGTATCGTCCGCAGTTCGGTGCTTTCGGCAAGGCGGTCGCTGCCACTTCTGTCACCTTTGTGAGTGCTGCTTCCCTTGAGTCGGGTTCTCTCGATGGACTCGGACTTACCAAACGGCTTGTCGCGGTGAGAAACTGTCGCGCCATTACGAAGCGTGATCTTCCGTTCAACGATTGTCTGCCGGCAATCACGGTTGATCCGGACACCTACACCGTGACTGCGGATGGCATCGAACTCAGCTGCGAACCGATGTCTTGTCTCCCAATGGCCCAACGGTATTTTTTATTCTGATAGAAAAACGCACCGTCGGATTCGCTCGAACTGCGGATAAAGTTCTGAAGTGACCCATTGGGTTGAGGCTGCCTATTCAGCGCGATGGAGTTTGCGCTTGAGCGTGGCGCTGAGGTGTTGGGCAAGTTCTACCAGGCGTTTTTTTTCCTCCGGGGGCATGGGCTGCGGGTCAAAGCGGAGGCGTTGGTGAAGGTTGATGGCCTCTTCCAGCTGCGAGGGATCAGATAGAAACGGAAGCAGGCGTGTCAGCCATTCGGCATAGGGTTGTCCTAGCGGTCGGTAGCCGAGTTGTTTCCGCGCCTGTGGTTCCAGATCGTGCAGCGGCGTGCGGATGAGGGGGCCTTCGTAGGCGGCGAATCTAGCAAAGTTTTCCACCCGGTGCTTGGACTTCCACAAACGCTTCGCGACAAACGCTCCCACGCCCAACGCGATGGTAGACATGACGAGCGTGACAGCCAGATGATTGCTCGGTTTGTTTCGCCAGAGGAAAAAGTCCTCGCGCAAACGCTTCAGGCCATCGTCGAACCACTGGCTCGGGGAGATGACAGGTGTCGAGCTGCCCAACCAGTCCGGCGGCGTGGTGTCAAAATCGAACCACAATCCGGTGTGCTGATCCCAAACCCGGCACCAGGCGTGGCCGTGGGTGCCGCGGATCACGAACTCACCGCGTTTGGTGTCCCGCTCCGTGACGGCGTATCCTGTCGCGTAGCGGGTGGGGACGCCTGATTCCCTCAGAAGGAGAGTTGTCGCCGTGGCGAAATACTCGCAGTGCCCTTCGCGTTTTCGGGTGAGAAACTGGGCGATGCCGGTGGGAGAGACCGCGACATAGCTTGAGCTGTAGATCGTTAGGTTCCGGGAGTATTTGAAATGGTTCTGAAACCAGTTGTGGATGATGGTGAGTTTTTGTTTCAGGCTTTGAGGCCGTTTGAAGTCAGTTTCTCTAGTGATGGATCGGCCGTGATTCCAGGCGGTCCAATCTTCATGAGTCGATGCAGGTGGCGCGGACCATGAGCGGAGGAGGGTGGTTGATTCCTTCACTGCGGGCTCGCAGACCAATCCGATTTCCTCCGCGATTTGACGGATGACCTTCTGCTCGGAAATCGGGATTTTCAAATCTTCCGGTGGAAATGGCGGCTTCTCCGGATTGGTGCCGGCTTGCCAGAGCACAGTTCCATCGATCACGGATTCTTTTGGGAAAACGCGGATGCAGCCGAAGGAGTTGCGTTCAATCCCGTCCAGCACGAAATCACGCAAGCTGGCGGCATCACCGGGCAGTGGCAGTGGTGTTTCCGGAGCAGCGGCGCCTCGCAGGCTGAAGCGCGGAAGCGTGGCACGGGTCGCCATGAGGTCGGCGTTTTCCTTCAGCAAGTAGTAGGCATCTCCGTCGCTGGTTTCGCGTGTATCGAGGTCTTTGAAATCCGTGATCGCGACCTTTTGGTTTTCCCATGTTGAGGTGCGGTAGGTGTTATAAGTGGCGGTTCGTAATAACGATGGAATCGCGTTTTTGTCAAAAGGGCGGAGCCTCCAAACGATATCCGGAGATTGCACCACCAGCCCGGGTCTTCCGATCAGGGTGGACACGGTGTTAGGATTGAACTTCGGATCAAAGATGCCGCCGCCGCCGCTGATCCAGTCCTGCGCGCGCTGCAGACCTAATTGACCGGCCACTGCCATTCCACTGGCAATCAGCAGCGCGAGGATCAATGCCATCGGACGGCTGCGGGTGTTGGAGAGCAGCATCCAGCCGGTAAGGGTGACGGTTCCAGCCAGAAATCCCCAAGTGTTTGCGTTGGACCGGCTGCCCAAGGTCGACGCGATCATCGTGCTGATGAAATAGATGTTGCCGAAATTGACATAGACCACCGCTTCAGTGAGTCCCAGGCGCCGGTTGCGTTTCTGGTGTTGTTTGGCGAGGAAGGAAAAGGTATTCAGTGGCAGCGATTCACGCAGGCCGAATGCTTGGATGAACTGCATCGGCAGCAGCAGGGGTGGCATCCAGGTGAGGAGATTGGGTAAGGCCGTGAATCGGTCGCCATCCAGCCAGATGAGTGCCGTAGCCAGTCCAATGCCGATCGACGTGAACTGCCAGGTGCGACCGCAGGTTTCGTGATCAAAATCCCAACGCAGGCGCACCCAGTGAGCGGCTTCCACGAATACTGCCAGCACCAGCCCGATCGCGGGTCGGTTCGTCATCGCTCCCCAGAAAAGGAGTGATGCGCCCAGGATGAAGCGGGGAGGTGGATGGATTTGGTTGATAGGACGGAAATGTTCTAAAGGGTGGTAAGCAGCTTGTTAGGTAACCGGCGGAGGTCGTGCTCGATTTTTCCTGACTCGATCCAATGCCCGGGCATTCCTGCGGGTGCCGAGCCCTGGCCGATGACCAGCGGCGCACAAATGATGCCTTGGCAGGTAAGCATGCTTAGAAACTCCGCTTTGGACTCATTCCAGCCGTTGAAAATCACCAAGCAGGAGGTGAGATCGTCCCGGTGGCGCGTGACCAGCCGGGCAAGTGAGACATATTGGTTCGTTCTCTCGGGAGTGACTCCAGCGAGCACCTCCAGCAACTTTTCCGCGCGTTCCAACCCGCGCCCGGCAGTAACCATATGCGCCTGGTTTTTGATGAACATCAAATCGAGCAGGGATTCACTGGTGTCGATGGATGCGGCGAATGAGGCTGCCACGGAGACAGCTTCCTCGAATTGCTGGTCGGTGCGATCGCAGGACAAGGTGTCCAGGATCAGCCCGTAACGCGGATAGAAGGTGTCCTCGAGTTCTTTGACGATCGGACGTCCGGTGCGCGCCCAACTTTTCCAATGGATCTGCCGGAGAGGATCCCCCGGGCGATAATCGCGAAGCCCGACGAATTCGCCGGCACTGCCGATGGTGTTAGTGTTCGCCTCCCCCGTGATCTTGAACGCGGCACCACCTGGCAGTTCGATCGGAGGGAGTGGATAGCGGCGCGGTAGGACCGTCAGCGTAGCGGCCGGGGCTTTCACCCTGCGACACCTTTGGAATAACCCGAATGGATCGGGCAGCAGCACGCGGAGATCATCAAGCCGGATGACCCCCCGACGCAGCGGAGTTACCTCGATGAAAACCCTCGTGTGCTGGCCGCGCTTCAGCTTGAGGTCGGGCGCCGAAAAGCCGCCGTCAAAAAGCCGGTTCCGCAGCAGCAGCCATTGCCAGCGGAAATAGGCGAACGTGCGATCAAAGCCGTTTCGTTCTTCTTCACCAGGTTCTTTCAGTCGAGAAAAATCCTCAAGGCTCGGCCGCGGATCAGGCGGGGATTCGGCGAGGGACGCGCGGCTCAGGTAATTTTTGCCATGTTGCCAGACTTGGACGGAGTAGCGCAATGGCTCGCCAGCGGTGGCATAGCGCGGCAATTCACGCTTTGCCTCTACCGATGCCCGCCGTGCGAGTGCCCATGGACCAGCAATGAGCATCATGCCCAAGGTCAGTGATAAAAGCTGATAGACCGCGCTGCTGTCATGGCTGATGCCGAGAAAAGTGGCTAGCACAAAGACCAACCCGAGGGCGGTGCCGGCAGGCCTCAGTCGGCGAGCGACGAAAAAATGGATCCCTGCCGTCTTGAAATATATCCGATGCAGCCATCGATCCAAGCGCTCGCGCGGTAGGGTTCGCAGCTCACCGGAAGCAGGGGTTTGCACGCTCATGGACAACGGATTCTATGCGGGTACCGGCGTTTTTTCAATGAGGTCTGCGATGATTTGGCGGGCGTTCGCACCCGAATATTTAGCTTCCGGCGCGAGCACCATCCGATGCGCAATC
Organism: Luteolibacter sp.; assembly: GCA_039933825.1. Lineage (GTDB taxonomy): Bacteria > Verrucomicrobiota > Verrucomicrobiia > Verrucomicrobiales > Akkermansiaceae > Luteolibacter. The sequence goes on along the minus strand of JBDTNJ010000195.1, from coordinate 4,782 downwards.
ACATCGGCCGCGACCGACTGGATCAGCTCTGGTGAAACAAAATCCTTGCCCTGAAACACGGCCAGGGCTTGGGAAATCTTCATTAAGGCCAATGATGCCCGCGGACTGGCGGCAAGCTGGACTGCCGGGTGACCACGGGTTGCTCCGACCAGCGCGACGACATAGTGGCGCAGCTCCTCGCTGAACCGGACTCGACGCGCGGCGGCCATCAGTTCAAGAATTTCCTCACGAGAGACGACGGCTGCTAGGGTGTCCACCGGATGGGCATGGGCTTGGTCTGCCAGGATGGCGACTTCCTCGGCGGCGCTCACGTAGCCCAGCGTGCACTGGACGGCGAATCGGTCCATCTGCGCTTCCGGCAGGGGATAGGTGCCACGGAATTCCACCGGGTTCTGAGTGGCGATGACGAAAAACAGCCCATCGAGATCATAGCGTTGTCCTTCGATGGTCACCTGCCGCTCTCCCATGGCTTCTAGTAATGCACTTTGAGTACGTGGCGAGGCGCGGTTGATTTCGTCTGCAAGTAGAATGTCCGTAAAGACCGGGCCGGGATGAAACCGGAATTCCTGAGTGCGGGGATCGAGCACGGAGATCCCGAGGATGTCGGATGGCAGAAGGTCCGGGGTGAACTGCACTCGCTTGAAGGCCGCGCCACTGATGGACTTGGCGATTGCTTTGGCGAGGGTCGTTTTTCCGGTGCCGGGGAAATCTTCCAGCAAGACATGGCCACCGGAAACCATGCAGGCCAAGACTCGGCGGACGACTTCCGGTTGGCCGCGCACGACTGAGCAAACAGCGGTTTCCAAGCGGGATGCGATTTCTGAAACAATCATGGGCTGGGGCATGATTTCAACGTGCCGGGAGGTTCGCGTCGAGGTTTTCATTTGATCCCTCAGGAATTAGTCCCGTGGCTTGAATGAGCGGTGAGGGGACTTGGACGGTCCCGGGTTGGGATGAAGCTCGTGTGAAACGCCGCTTGTCATGGTTATCCTAATTTGAAAGGGTTCGAACCAATGCAAAATGATCCTTACACCCCCCCCGCCACGAATGGCCAAGAAGCTGGCCTTGGTGGTGATTCCCAAGTCTCGCAAGCCGTTCTCCATCAACTGGCGGGCACCAAGCCATGGGTGCGGTTCATGTCCGTGCTCATGTTCGTAGGTGCGGGACTGATGCTGCTGGTCGCGGTGGTGATCGCATTGGCGGGTTCGCAGATCAGCCGGATTTCCGCAGCTTCGGGCGGGGCACCGATGTTTTCGGGGATGATGGGATTAGTGATCGCGGTAATCTATGGCGTTTTATCCCTCGTTTACATTTATCCCGCGCTGAAGCTATGGAATTACGCCAGTCGAATTGGCGACCTGCTGATGACGGGCAGCGAGCAGGATCTCGTGAATGCGCTCAGCCAGCAGCGCTCGTTCTGGAAATTTATCGGGATTCTGGTATTGGCGATGTTTGTGCTCTATTTCATTGGCATTGCCGTCATGATCGCCATCGGCGGGATCGCGGCGATGAATGGTCAACACTGAGCTGGGCCGCCGCCTTTCAATATTTTGAAACACGGGTGTCCGGTTAACGGGATTTCGCATTTTTAGAAAACTTTGTAGTTGAACGATTTACAGATGAAATTCGATGTGACGCTTTTGGACTTCTCTGGTGCGTCCGGCACACTTCAGGGGTATGAACTCCGGCCGTTTCGTTCTCTCCCAGATTCTCGATCTCATCCATCGTCAGACACTCGACCGCTTGGTCCAACGCTACGATGCCGAGTCCCGTGTCCGTCACTTTGGCTGCCGCCAACAACATATTTGCATGGTCTTCGCCCAATTGACTTGGCGCGAAGGCCTCCCATTCCGCCACGCGACGAGTTCGAGGGGAGTGTCGTTCCAGTGAATCCCGAGCCACTTGCCGTCCAACGCCAATACCTGTTGCCTAGGAAAACCGGATCGTCTCCTGTCGCGATCTTCGTGCTCAGCGCCTCGTCGCGCCGGAATTCCGAGATTCCAAGCGGCCGCACCCCGATCCACGTCCGTTAACACTCCAGGAATGTCACCCCGCCCTCCGCGGGCGATATGCGCTGGTTATCAGATGCACCTCGTCGGATTTTCCCACATGATCACCGACCTGGGATCCGTAAAATTTCCCAGACAAAAAGTAGTAGAACGTAAAATTTCCCAGACAAAAAGTAGCGTAAAATTTCCCAGACAAAAAGTAGAAAACTCCTTGCGATAAGGATTTCAGGCGCTAGGATCTGGGAATGAGCAGGAAGCGCTGGATCATTCAGAGATCAGAGGGTGCAGAATCGGGGATGAAACCGGCGATTTATCACTGCATTTCGCGGGTGGTGGATCGGCGGTTCGTGTTTGGTGATGCCGAGCGGGAACATTTCCGGATGTTCATGCGCATGTATGAAAATTTCAGCGGCTGCCGGGTTCTTTCCTACTGTGTGATGTCGAATCATTTCCATCTCATGCTGGAAGTGCCACCCATGCCAGCTGCCGGGATCTCCGACGAGGAACTCTTTAAACGTCTCTCCGCGATCAGTCATGAGGCGTTTGTCGCAGGGGTGGCAAAGGAACTGGAAGACGCGCGGACTCAGGAAAGAGCGGATTGGGCGGGGGAAATTCATGCGCGTTTCACCTATCGGATGCACAATCTCAGCGAGTTCATGAAGACCGTGCTCCAACGCTTCACTCGTTGGTTCAACCGCAACCACCAACGCAGTGGGACATTGTGGGAAGAACGATACAAGAGCGTGATTGTCGAAAGTGGAGAAGCCGCGCGGACGATCGCGGCCTACATCGACCTAAATCCAGTGCGGGCCGGGATGGTATCCGATCCGGCGGAATATCGCTGGAGCAGCTATGGCGAGGCGATAGGGGGCGGAAATAAGGGAAATGGCAAGAAGGCGCGGGAAGGAATCGTTAGAGCCATGATGTCAGCCAAGGGTGTCGGGTTTGAGTCAGAGAAATGGCCGGAAGTTTCCCGACAGTATCGCCGCTTGTTAGGTGTGGCGCTGGAACGGAAGTCCCTGAAAGCGAAGGTGGACGCAAAGGGTGTGCGCTTGAAAACGATGAACACCGCCGAGGCATTGGAACGCGGCGAGAATGAAACGGTTCTGAAAGAGCTGGGAGTCGCGAAGATGCTACGCTGCCGGGTGCGTTATTTCACCGATGGAGCGGTTATCGGCAGCAAGGAGTTTGTGAACGAGGCCTTTCAAAATGCCCGGGAGAGATTTGGGCCGAAACGCAAGGACGGGGCACGTAAGATGAGGGGAAGCGGCGCTGCTGCGGTGGGCTTGTGGAGCGCGCGTGATCTGCGAGTGGGGATAGGATCCTTCCCCTAAGAAATGGAGCGCGAGGTGGGTTAGCGTTAATCCGTATTGCTTCGCCGTTGCTGAAATGACCGACATTCGACTGAACCCACGCGCTAAGCCAAGAATGCTCGTCGCTGAGGTAGACCGGAAAATTTCTGTTCCTTTGGCCTTGCCATCGTGGTTGAGCCCTCTAGTTTCGGCGTCCGTTTTTCTTTTTGCTGGCAGACGGTTGGCGCCCCGGTGTCTGTCAGTATTTCCACTTTCCGGGGCAATTGCAGAAGGAAAACGAACCAACAACACAACCCCAAACCAAGTAAACATATGGCTTACGCATGCGCGGAACCCACCAACCAAGAACTGAACGACCTCATCGATTCCAAATTTCGCGAATTCAACGCGGGATCGATCGTCAAAGGCACGATTCTCGAAATCCGCCCACAAGTCGTTCTTGTAGATATCGGCTATAAGTCCGAAGGAGCCATCCCATCGAACGAGTTCGAGGATGAAGAAATCGAAGTCGGCGACGAAATCGAAGTGCTTCTCGAGAAACTCGAAAACGATGAGGGCATGGTCGTCCTCTCGAAGGAAAAAGCCGCCCACAAACAAAACTGGGAAAAAATCGTCAAAGTCTTCCAAGACGGCGGTCTCGTCCGCGGCAAAGTCAAAGGAGTCGTCAAAGGCGGCCTCACCGTCAATGTCGGCGTCGAAGCCTTCCTTCCTGGCTCCCAAGTGGATATCATCCCACCCAAGGATCTCAACGAATACGTTGGCAACGTTTACGAATTCAAAATCGTTAAAATCAACGACGAGCGTAAAAACATCGTCATCTCCCGCCGCGAAGTTATCGAGGCAGAGCGTTCCGAGCTGCGTCAGACTTTCCTCTCCGGTGTCAAAATCGGCGACAAGGTCACCGGCGCGATCAAGAACATCACCGATTTCGGTGCTTTCGTCGATCTCCAAGGCATGGACGGCCTTCTCCACATCACCGACATGTCGTGGGGCCGCATCAACCATCCTTCCGAACTGCTTCACATCGGCCAGTCTGTGGATGTCGTCATCCTCGACGTGGACAAAGAGAAAGAGCGCGTTTCGCTCGGCCTCAAGCAAACCTCCGAAAACCCTTGGGAAGACATCGAACGGAAATACCCGATCGGTCACAACGTCAAGGGGCGCGTCACCAAGCTTCTGCCTTATGGTGCGTTCATCGAAATCGAGCGCGGCGTCGAAGGCCTCGTGCACGTTTCCGAGCTCAGCTGGGTCAAGCGCATCACCCGTCCATCTGACGTGTTGGAAATCGGTCAGGAAATCTCGGCCGTCGTCCTCGGCATCAGCATCGAAGAGCAGAAAATCTCGCTCGGCGTGCGCCAACTCGATTCCAACCCATGGGATGAAATCGAACTCCGCTACCCGGTCGGTGCCACCATCAAGGGCCCGGTCCGCAACCTCACCGCTTACGGTGCGTTCGTGGA
>JBDTNJ010000194.1:0-9951 GCA_039933825.1 Luteolibacter sp. | reverse complement strand
CGGGTTCAAGATTTGGGGAATTCTCAACACCGGGCCGCGCTGGCTGAATCTGGTGGCCGGCGGGCGCAAGCCGATGGGAGACGATGTGCCTCATCCGATTATTCATGTGCGCGATCCGGGCTGGATGCTGTTCTATCATGGTTACTCGCTGATGGCCGAGTGGCGGGGGAGGGAGTTCCATGGGCCGCGGATGGATGTTTTCCAATCGAGGCTGCTGAGCGACCGGTTCGCGGGGCACCGGCAGCGGTTGGTGGAGGCGCTGGGTGCGGAATGTTTGCCTCCGAGTTTGGATTTCGAATCGTATGCGGAGCTGTCGCATCTGGTCTCGCTCCAGTTTGTGAAACGCATCATCAATCTGGTGAGGACGAGCAGCCATGGGGGAAGTCTGGTGATCGTACCGGATGACCAGGAGGGAATGAATGTGGCGGCGCAGTGGATTGATTGCAAATACTCGGCGATGCCGGATGTGGCGGGATTGAGGTTTGGTAAATTGCTGCAATCGATCATCCGGCGGGTGGGGCAGCTTTGTCCCGAGGGCTCGACGGTGGAGGATGCGTGGGGGATTTTCCGGAACATCAGTGATCCGGAGCTGGACAGGCTGGAGGAGGCGTTTTTTGAGCTGGCGCGGTTGTTTTCCGATCTGATGCAGGTGGATGGTGCGCTGGTGCTGGACAAGCGGATGGGCCTGATCGGTTTCGGCGGGGAAATTCGGGTGGACCGGAATGTTTTTCAGGTCGGCCACGCGCATGACCTAGAGGGGAACCATTTGACGAGCTGGGATGTCCAGGGGGATGGCACACGGCATCGCTCGGTTTATCGGCTGTGCTCGGTGGAGCCGGAGGTGATTGGATTTGTGATCTCTCAGGACAGCCAGGTGCGGATGATCGCGAATGTGGATGACTCGGTGATCTTTTGGCCGCATACAGTGATTTGAAGAAATCTATGAGCAAAAATCCACGCAAAATAGACGATTTATGGTATATTTGAGCGAAATATTGCTCGTTTTGAAAATCATTCTTGAAAGGTGAGTAGAAATCTGCGCAAATATCTCTGTTTGAGATCTATTTGAGCGAAAAATTGCGCATGATGAGCCCCTTAATGTCCAACATTCAGATCGAGCAGGAATTGGGAAATCGCCTGAAAAACCGCAGGATCGACCTTAATTTGACGCAGGACGACATCGCCAGACGCAGCGGATTGTCACGCAGGACCATCACCGCGATTGAAAACGGCGAAGGCTCCACGTTGGGGACCCTCATCGCACTGCTGAGGGCGCTCAACGCCTTGGGTGCTTTGGAGGATTTTCTCCCTGATCCTGGCATCAGCCCGATTGCGATGACTTCGATCGTGCAGGAAACCCCGCGCAAATACGCATCGAAACCGCGCCGGACGCCGCCAGCCACGCCTTGGAAATGGGGGGATGAAACATGACATCCGCTATCATCCGGCTTTATGAGACGGCCATCGGCGCGGTGACTTGGGATCCCGAACGCGAAATCGGAGTGTTCGAGTATGCTCCGGATTTCCTAGGCAGTGGCATTGAGGTTTCTCCGTTAATGCTGCCGCTGGGAGCCGGGCGATTTTCGTTTCCGAACCTGCCGCGCGAGACGTTCAAAGGACTGCCGGGGCTGCTGGCGGATTCGCTGCCGGACAAGTTCGGTAATCTGCTCATCGATCAATGGCTCGCCCAACAGGGGCGCCGACCGGAGTCGTTTGATCCGGTCGAGAGGCTTTGTTACCTCGGCAGCCGAGCGATGGGTGCATTGGAATTCGAGCCCACGCTGCTGGCTGATTCTGCACCGGAAAAACTGGATCTCGACGCGTTGGTCCAGCTCGCCAACGACGCGCTCGCTTCACGCGAATCACTGCACGCGAATTTCTCCCAGTCCCCCGAAGCGCTCGCGACGATCCTACGCGTGGGCACTTCAGCAGGCGGGGCACGGGCGAAAGCCGTCATCGCGTGGAATCCGCAGACCAACGAGATCCGCTCTGGTCAGCTCCGTCCCGACCCCGGTTTCGAATCGTGGCTGCTCAAATTCGACGGAGTTTCCGCAAACCGCGACAAGGAACTTGCTGATCCGCTCGGCTATGGGCGCATCGAATACGCCTACCACCTGATGGCGCGCGTAGCCGGAATCACGATGAGCGACTGCCGGTTGTTGGAGGAAAACGGACGCGCTCATTTTATGACCCGCCGTTTTGATCGCAATGCGGAGGGCGGGAAATTCCACGTGCAGAGCTTGTGCGCCATCGCCCACTTTGATTTCAACCATGCGGGTGGCTATTCCTACGAGCAGGCGTTCCAGGTCGCCCGCCGCCTTGGGCTGCCACAGCCGGATCTGACGGAACTCTATCGGCGGGCCTTGTTCAATATCCTCTCCCGCAATCAAGACGACCACACCAAGAACATCGGTTTCATGATGGATCGCCGGGGCGGCTGGCACTTGGCACCCGCCTTCGATATCATCTATGCCTACAATCCTGACGGTGCGTGGACTTCCCGGCACCAGATGAGCTTCGCCGGAAAACGTGAGAAATTCACCACCGCGGACCTGTTAAGATCTGCGGAGGTAGCGAATGTGAAACCTGCCAAGGCGAAGGCGGTTCTCAAACAGGTCAATGAAGCGGTGAGCGCCTGGCAATGCCACGCGGAGGCGGCGGGCGTCCCTGTGGCGCAGGCTGCGGAAATCCAGCGCAATCTCCGGCTGGACCTCAAAGCTTAGTCCGTTTCCTTACGGCGGAAAAGCACTGGCGCAAGGACGATGAGTGTTAGTACCGCAGCCATGGCCGAAGCGGCTGGTAGATTGCGGTCGGCGAAATTCCGCTGCGCGATCTTGTTTCCGATCATCTGGCCGTCTGCACCCCCAACGAGATCCGGGACGACGTAGGAGCCTAACATGGGAATGAAAACGATGACCAGTGCGGTGGTGATTCCCTTGCGGATACCGGGTATGAAAACCGACCAGAACGCACGAAAAGCGTTTGCTCCGAGATCGCGTGCGGCGTCCAACAGACTGAAGTCGAATTTTTCCGCAGCGGCGTAGAGCGGCAGGATGGCGAAGGGCAGATAGGTGTAAACGCTGACGAGCACGACTGCACCGGAATTGAAAAGCAGTGATTCATTTTCGCCTAGCAGGTGGATGGCGCGGAGAAATCTCGCAAGCCCGCCCTCGGAGTGCAGGATCTGATTCCACGCAAAAACACGGATGAGAAAATTCGTCCAGAAGGGGACAATGACGAGAAGCAGCAATCGAGACCGCCAAACCGGACTGACACGTGATAGAAACCAAGCCACGGGCAGCGCGAGCATCATACAGATCGCGGTAGTTAGAGTGCTGATCCAAAGGGTGCGCCAAAGCAGGATGTGGACGCTTTTTTCCTCGAAAACGCGAAATTGAACGAGCGTCCAGCCGCTGCCGATTCCGCCGGATGCATCCGTGGCGCGGAAGGCGATCGCCAGGACCAACAGGGTCGGCACGAGCACGAATAAAACCAGCCAGCCGAGGCTGGGCAGGGTGGCCAGAATTTCCTGATGTTGCTTTTTCAAGTGAGTCCGGGCCCGGTCATGCAGCGCTCATTCTGCCGGAATCGAGGGCACTCCGATGGCAATATTGGTGTCTGCATCGTAATCCACTCCGCTCAGACCGAAGCCGAATAGGCGTAGGAAACTGGACTGATAGCCTTCGAGATCGCCGAGTTCGCCGAAATTTTCGGTATTTACCTTTTCCCAACGCTCGCCGACGAGGGATTGGACTTTTTCCTCCATTTCCCAATCGTCCACGCGGATGCGTCCGGCTTCGTCGGGTTGCGGGTTGCCCTGATACAGGCGGTCGCGGAAGAGGCGGTCCATCTGCTCGATGGTGTCCTCATGAGTGCCGTCGGCCTTCATCACCTTGTAGAGTAGTGAAATGTAAAGCGGCACGACCGGAATGGCAGAACTGGCTTGGGTGACGAGCGCCTTGTTGACGGAAACCCATGCTTTGCCCTTGAGCGGGGCGAGCTTGCCATCGAGCGCTTTCTGGACGGATTCGAGGTCTTCCTTGGCCCGACCGATGGTGCCGTTTTTATAAATCGGCCAGGTGACTGAAGGCCCGATATAAGAATACGCGACGGTTTGCACACCTTCTGCGAGCACGTCGGCTTCCAGAAGCGCATCCATCCATAAAGCCCAATCCTGGCCGCCCATGACTGCGATGGTTTGTGCGACATCATCACCTTCCGCAGGCTCGATGGTGATCGGGCTGACCTCGCCGGTGGTGGTGTTGAGATTCTTATTCGTGTAGCTTTCACCGACGGGTTTGAGCACGGATTTGTAAACCTCACCGGTTTTCGGATCATTGCGGCGAGGGGAGGCGAGGCTGTAAATCACGCAATCGACCTGGCCGAGATCGGCTTTGATCGCGGCGATGGTTTGTTTTTTGATCTCGTCGGAAAAGGCGTCGCCATTGAAGGAGCGGGCGTAGAGGCCAGCGGCTGTCGCTTCTTTTTCAAATGCGGCGGTATTATACCAACCAGCGGTGCCGCATTTGGTGGACTCGCCCGGTTTTTCGAAAAACACGCCGATGGTGGCGGCGTTCGAGCCGAACGCGGCGGCGATACGCGAGGACAGGCCGTAGCCGGTGGAGGAGCCGATCACGAGCACTTTCTTCGGGCCGTTTTCAATTAAACCACGGCTTTTCACCACGGCAATTTGCTCGGCCACATGTTTGGCACAGCCATCCGGGTGAGCGGTGGTGCAGATGAATCCTCGAATTTTCGGTGCTACGATCATAATCGCGGCCAGCGTATCGGCGCGAGGGGGCTAGGCAACTGTTTTTGTAACGATCAAATGTTGCGGGTTTGCGCGGATTTTGAAGATTGCAGGCGAGCCTCTGGATGTGGATGCTTGGCGGTGATATGGCGCAATGGTATTATTCCAAAAACGGCTCCCAGTTGGGGCCGGTCGAGCAGGGTGAATTGCTGGCTAAAGTTTCCTCCGGCGAAGTCTCGCAATCGGATCTGTGTTGGAGGGATGGGATGAGCGACTGGGTGCCGGTTTCAAAAGCGGAGGAATTGGCCGTGCAATCCAGCCCATCGCCGCCCGTTGTGCCGGTTTCCAGTGAGGTCATGAATTCTCCTTACACTCCGCCGATGGCTGCCGCATCCACCCCTGCAGCATTCGGCGGACCGAATATTCCGAACTATCTCTGGCAATCAATCGTGGTGACGATTTTCTGCTGCTGGCCTTTCGGTATCCCGGCGATTGTGTATGCCGCGAAAGTCGATGGGCTCAAGGCTCGTGGTGACATTGCTGGAGCCACGGCGGCGTCTGCGAGTGCGAAGACTTGGTGCTTTGTCGCAGGTGGAATCGGGATCGGAATCGGACTGATTTGGTTCCTGTTTGTCGCCATCGCGATAGTTTCAGGCCATCATTGATCAGATGCACAAGGATCGGGCGCTCTGGGTGGTTCTGGGAACGCTCGCACTGGCAGGTGCGGCATTCGCTCTCTATCAGCAGGGGCCGTATGATGCGGCATGGCTGCCGGGCTGCACGTTCCATCGGTTCACCGGCTTGAATTGTCCAGGCTGCGGCATGACGCGGGCGGCCTACGCGACGCTGCACGGCCGGATTGGCGAGGCGTTTCGGATGAATCCCGTCGGCATGATTCTGTTACCGCTGGCGGGTGTCGGGCTGGGCCTTGAAATTCTCGGCTGGGTCCGAGGTAAGCCGCTGCCGTTCCGTTTGAATGTCGGTGCGCGGGGGGCGTGGATGATCGTTTGGGTGGTGATCGGTTTCTGGATTCTCAGAAATATCCCCATTTGGCCCTTCCTGTTGCTCTCGCCGCCGTAGTTGCGCGGATAACTGAGTCTTGCACGGAGTGTGGCCCGGCGCTATTTCCGGGCATGCCCTTACTTCTTGGAGTTAATATCGATCACATCGCCACGCTGCGGCAGGCCCGTTATGCGAACGCGCCCACCTCGTCAAACGCCGAGCCATGCCCGGTCCTGGCGGGTCACGATGCCCTCGCCGGTGGCGCGGACTCGCTGACAATCCATGTCCGTGGCGACCGCCGCCACATGCAGGATGCGGATGCCTATCGGATTCGGGCCGAGTTGAAAGTGCCCTTGAATCTTGAAATGGGAGTGACCGAGGAAATGGTCGGGCTCGCGCTGAAACTGAAGCCGGAGTTCGTCTGCCTCGTGCCGGAAAACCGCCTGGAAATCACCACGGAGGGCGGCCTCAACGTGCTCGCCAATTTTGATAAAACCCGCATGGTCATCGCCCGCCTGCAGGACGCCGGAATCCGCGTGAGCGTGTTCATCGATCCCGATCTCAAACAAGTCGAAGCCGCCGGTGAAGCCTGCGCCGACATGATCGAACTCCACACCGGTGCGTTCGCCAACGCCACCGGTGATCAGGTTCAAATCGAGCTGGATCGCCTCACCGCCGCAGCCAAGGAAGGCCATCTGAGTCTGCAAGTGAACGCCGGCCACGGCATCAATTACACCAACATCGCCCAAATCCTAACGATCCCGCACCTCGCCGAGCTCAACATCGGCCACAGCATCATCGCCCGCGCCACCCGCATCGGCCTGACTGCTGCGGTGCGGGAAATGAAGGAGCTGATGGCTGCCTACAACGCCTGATCATGCGGATTTTCGGCATCGGTATCGACGTGGTGGAGGTGGAGCGCATCGCCTCCGCGATCGAGCGCCATGGTGAGCCGTTTCTCGCGAAACTCTTCACCCCTGCGGAGCGCGAATACTGCGCCTCACAGAAAAAACCCGAGCTCCACTACGCCGCCCGCTTTGCCGCTAAGGAGGCCGTTTCCAAAGCCCTCGGAACCGGCATCGGTGGCCAGGCAGGTTGGCTGGATCTCGAAATCACCCGTGATCTATCAGGTGCGCCGAAACTCGCAATGCAAGGAGCCGCCGCCGCTTTCACGAAACAAAACGGCATCACCGAAATCCAAATCAGCCTCACCCACGCCAGGGAATACGCCGCCGCCAATGCGATAGCGATTGTGGGGGAGTTGATGGTGGATGATTGATCGTTGATGGTCAGAAATTGACACCCCAACTTCTTTCTCCAAACTATCAACAATCAACTCTCAACCATCAACTTCCTCATGAACCGTCCCCGCCGCAACCGCCGCACGCCTGCCATCCGCTCGATGGTTCGGGAAACCACGCTTTTACCGGCGGATTTCATCCTGCCGCTGTTTTTCCATGAGGATGCGGAGGATACGCCCATCGTCTCGATGCCGGGCGTCACGCGCTGGTCCTTGGCAAGTCTCGTGCGCGAGGCGGGGGAAGCCCATGCGCTGGGAATTCCGGCGGTGGTGCTTTTCCCGAAAATCGACGAAGTTTTGAAAACCCCGCTCGCCGAGGAATCCTCTAACGATGACGGCCTCGTGCCGCGCGCCATCCGCGCCCTCAAGGCCGCACACCCGACTCTCTGCGTCATCACCGATGTCGCGCTCGATCCTTATAACTCCGATGGCCATGACGGCATCGTCCAGCGCGACTCCCGCGGGGAACTCCGCATCCTCAATGACGAAACCGTCGAGGTGCTCTGTCAGCAAGCCCTTTGCCACGCCCGCGCCGGAGCTGACATCGTCGCCCCGTCCGATATGATGGATGGCCGGGTCGCCGCGATCCGCGAGGCGCTCGACGAAGAGGATTTTACCGATGTTTCCATCCTCAGTTATACCGCGAAATACGCCTCCGCCTTTTACGGACCCTTCCGTGGCGCACTCGACTCCGCGCCGAAGGATGGCGACAAGAAAACCTACCAAATGGACCCCGCGAACTCGCGCGAAGCCATCCGCGAGACGCTGCTGGACGAGGCCGAGGGTGCCGACATGCTGATGGTGAAACCCGCCGGTCTCTATCTGGACATCATCGCGAAGGTCCGCGAAACCTCGACCCTGCCGGTCGCTGCCTATCAGGTCAGCGGCGAGTATCTCATGCTCAAGAGCGCCGCCGCCGGTGGCTGGCTGGATGAAAAGGCCATCGTGCTCGAATCCCTCACCGCCATCAAACGCGCCGGAGCCGATATCATCCTCACCTACTTCGCCAAGCAAGCCTGCGGCTGGCTGAAGTGATAGGCGTTCCTGCCAGTTCTTCGGAACAGGCGGATCAAGGAGAGGGGAGTTCCTCCCTCAAATAGGAAAAATCGCGACATGATGTCTCGAAATCGCCCTCTGAAGGTTTGAATGATGAAAATCCGATATGAGAGTCGGATTTGCTACTGGGGCACCAGCACGAGGAAATTTCTCACCGGGCGATTCCAGGGTTGTCGCCTGACAATCGGCTCGCCCGCGATGGTGGCGGAAATCCAGAGATCTGCGGATCTGCCGCCGTCGAGATTGAGCGCCTGATGGATTTTCCAGCCTGCGGGTTGGGCAGATGCAAGGGATTGGCCGAGCGAGGCAAGGGTGCATGGTGAGCTTCGCCCGATCCACCAACGGGTGCCGCCGTCCCAGAGGATGATGCTGCGGGCGCTGGTTTTGGTGGCTTCTAGGCCGGAAATGGGCTGACCGTTTTCGATGAGTAACGGGCCGGCTTGGATGAGTTCGCGCATGGACGATGCGGCGGCGCGCCCAAGTTTTTCACGGCGGGTGATGGCGGAGTTTCCTGAATTTTCCTCATACCATATTCCGCTGCCGAGCGAGGAAGCGGCGTTCCATGAGCCGGAAATTTTTCCCGCTGAAACGACCTGCCCGAGCGGTGCGCCTTCCGGGGTGAAAAATCCGGCGTTCACGGCGACGATCCCGCCCCTGGCCTTCCCCGCAGAGGCGGCATCGGCAAATTGAGAGCCGGGGCCGTTCGCTTGGTCGGCGACGACAAGATGGTGGTTTCTGGAGTCGAATGCGACGCCTTCGAAAGTGATGGCAGAGAATTCCTCGCGAGTGAAATGGGGCGAACTGGCTGGCGTGGAGAGTGGGGCAGAAGCTGAAGGCGCGACGGTCGCGGGGAGCGCATTTTTAACGACTGGGGGTTTTGAAACAGGTCGGACGGGCGGGGCAGGGACACAGCTCGCAAACGGGAGAACGGAAATCGCGGCTATCAGAAATCGCATGCCTTGAACTCGCACGCTGGCGGCGGATTTGCAAGACTTGGGCTCACGCTTTGCGCACACCGATCCCAAGTAAGGTCTGAAATCTCGGAGCTTCCGTTTCCCGATCTGCGACGACCGTCTCGATCTGGGTGAACCCGGCTTTTTCCAACATCTCCGCCAGATCACTTTCCGAAAATCCCAGCCAGCGGTCCGCATACAACTCACGAGCCTCCTCGAAATGATGTTGCAGCAAATCCAGCACAATCAAACGCCCGCCAGGTTTCAGAATCCGATAGGCGGCATTCAAGGCTCGCTGTGGGTGTTCCGCGTGATGCAGAGCCTGGCTGAGAATCGCCAAGTCCAAGGTGCTAACCTCGATCGGCGGCTCCTCAATATCACCGACGCGATATTCCAGATTTTTCAGACCGTTCTGGGCTGCTAGGTTCTGCCCGAACTCGACCATTTTCGGCGAAAGATCCACGGCGATGACCTTCTCCGCACGCTGGGCGAGCAGTTGCGCCAGCGTGCCTTCGCCCGCTCCCAAGTCGGCGACCACCTGGTAGTTAAGCACTTTGATCAAAGCCTCGGCGAGCGCTTTCCAGGAACGACCCGGCACGTAATCCTTGCCAAAACGCCCCGCGAGCTCATCGAAATAGGCTCTCGAACTGTCCTTCCGCTTGCGCAATAAATGTCGCAGTGCCGATTCATCGGAGGCTACTTCCGGGACTTCGGCCGCCGCCAAACGCGCCACGTCCATCAGGTCCGGATCCGCCGAGCATGAGTAATTGTTGTTCTTTCCACTCCGTTCATCCGTGACAAGCCCCTCTGTTTTCAATTGGGAAAGTTGCGTCGAAATCCGGCTTTGGCCCATTCCGAGCACCTCTTGCAGCTCGGCAACGGACAAGGCC
>JBDTNJ010000193.1:0-16403 GCA_039933825.1 Luteolibacter sp. | reverse complement strand
CCGGGAAATACAAACTCGTCTATGTCGCGCCCGAACGCTTCCGCGCGGAAAGTTTTCTCAACGCCCTAACCGGCATCGAGATCTCGCTCTTCGCGGTGGATGAGGCGCACTGCCTCAGCCAATGGGGCCACGATTTCCGCCCGGACTATCTGCGTCTCGGCAAGTCGCTGGAAAAAATCGGCAGACCCCAATGCGTCGCCCTCACCGCCACCGCCACACCCATCGTCCGCGATGACATCACCAAGGTGCTTGCCCTGCGGGATCCCTTCGAGCGCGTCAGTGGATTTTCCCGGCCGAATCTATCACTCACCATCTCCGCCATCGACAAAACTGCGCAAAAGGACGAGCGCATGAAGGCGGTGATCGCCGCTCATAAGACCGGCATCGTCTATTGCGCCACGCGGAAAAAGGTCGATGCCGTCTCCGAAACGCTCGCCAGCTGGGGCATCAAGTGCGTGGCTTATCACGGCGGTATGTCCGATCAGGAACGCGAACGTGCCCAGGAAGTTTTCATCCAGCGCAAGGCGGACGTCGCCATCGCCACCAACGCCTTCGGCATGGGTATCGATCGCTCGGACGTGCGTTTTGTCATCCACTACGAAGTGCCCGGTAGCGTCGAGGCTTACTATCAGGAAGCCGGCCGCGCCGGCCGCGATGGAGAGGCCGCCGTCTGTGAGCTGCTCTTCAACTATGCGGATACCCGCACCCAGGAGTTTTTCATCGATGGAGCGAACCCGAACGCAACGGTCATCCGCTCGATCTATCAATACCTGCTCAACGACGCCGACCGCGAGTTCGAGGTCCACCGCACGCTCGACGAGATCGCTGAAGGTGCCGATGTAAAAAACTCCATGTCCGTCGGCAGCGCGATGGCCATCCTCGCTCGCAGCGGCTACGTCGAGCGCTTCGACATTCCGAAAAAACGCATGAAAGGCACCCGCCTGCTCCGGCCGGACGTGCTCACCAGCCAACTCAAGTTAGACGAGGCTGCCATCGAGGAAAAGGACCGCCGCGACCGCGAAAAACTCAAGGCCATGGTGGAAATGTGTTACTCGCGCGTCTGCCGCCAAAAGTGGATTCTCATGTATTTCGGCGAGGACGATGCCGGCGTCTGCGGCTCCTGCGATGTCTGCCGCGATGATGGCTCCGGCGAATCCCGCGCTCCCACTCCCGAGGAGGAAATCACCGTGCGCAAGGCGCTCAGCGGCGTCGCCCGCATGTCCCGCCGCACTGCATACGGCTGGGAACCCAAGTTCGGCCGCGGGCGCATCGTCCAGATGTTAGCGGGTAGCAAGTCCCAGGAAATCATCAGCGCCCGCCTCGACCAGCTCACCACCTACGGCATTTTAAGAGAAAAAGGCCCCGGTTATCTGAACAGCCTCATGCGCTCCCTCGCGGACGGTGGCTTGGTTCAGACGGTCACCGGAGAATTTCCCCTCATGACGCTCACCCTCCTTGGCGACAAGGTCATGCGTGGTGCGGTCCCCTACCAACTCGTCTGGCCCGATCCCGAAGCTGGGAAAAAGGAAACCGCCCTCAAGGACCACGGTCTCGACAGCCAACTCTACTCCATGATGCGCGATCACCGGGCCCGCATCGCCAAGCGCGAGGACGTCCCGCCCTACGTCATTTTCAACAATAAAACCCTCGAAGCCCTCGCCCGCTATCAGCCGATCAACACCGAAGAAGCCCTCCACATCCCCGGCATCGGCGCAGCGAAAATCCAGCGCTACGCCGAGCCCTTTCTCGAAATGATCCGCGTTTGGAAAAAATCCCGCCACTAATCTTTCCACGACTTGGCACCCATCATCGCAGCTTCGATCCCCCGGACCACTTCGCAGCCGACGGGGGCTTGCAGGAAAAAGCAGCGTTGACCTGCCGCATGTGCTACATTAGTGTAGCCACATGAGAACAGCGAGTGTCCGCGACCTACGCAACCACTATACTAGCCTTCTAAGTTGGATCAGTGCCGGGGAGGAAATTGTCATCACCCAGCGGGGAAAGCCGATCGCGAGGCTCATCCCTGAAAAGCCAGATGAGCCCAAAAAGGTCAATTGGGCAACCGCTCCAGAAGTTACGCGTGACCGCAGTAAAGAAAGAATGCTCACCGCCCAAGAGTCATTGGATCTCATTCATGATGCGGCTGGAAAATGGTAATTGCCACTGACACCAGTTTTCTTTTTGCGCTCTACGGCAACGATTCCCACAGTGCAAAGGCGGCTGTATGGATTTCAACCGTCGAGAATCCAATCTGGATCAGTGCATTCAACGATTTTGAACTGCGAAATGCTCACCGCTTTTCCGAGTTCAGCAAGAGAATCGCTCTAGGAACATCGATAAGTCACCTAGCATTGTTTGAAGATGCACTCGCACTCGGACGCCTCGTTCACAGCAATTCAAATATTGCCACGATTCTATCCGAAGCTAACCGACTGTCTCTGGCACACACCCTCACCGGTGGTCATCGCGGTTTCGATATTCTCCACGTCGCCGCAGCGAAAATCATCGGAGCCTCCCATTTCCTAACGTTCGACGCGAACCAGAAAAAACTCGCGGAACTCGAAGGCTTCATCGTTCCACTCTAACTCATGCGCATTCTCTCGATCGATCCCGCTGTCCGCAATACCGGCTACGCCGTGCTGGAGGGCGATCCGCGCAAGCCCACCGTGCTCGCCTTCGATGTCATTTCCATCCCAAAGACGATCCCGCAATCCGCTGCGCTCTCCGCGATCCGCACGCATCTTGTCAACGTCATCCAGAAGTTCCAGCCGGATGAAGTCGCCGTGGAAGGCATCATCTACGTGCAATGCCACCAGACCGCGATCTCGATGGGAGCCGCCCGCGCCGCCGCGCTCATCGCCGCCGCCGATCACGGGTTGAAAGTTTACGAATACTCGCCGAAGAAAGTGAAAATGGCTGTCGTCGGCAATGGCAATGCGGACAAAGGGCAGGTCGCCTTCATGGTCCGCGCCATCCTTGGCCTTTCCGAAACCCCACCCTCCGATGCCGCAGACGCCCTTGCCATCGGCATGGCCCACCTCCAAGCTTCCGATCCGCTCAAGGCCAAGCTGCTCGAACGCAGGCTGGTATAAGATTTTTTTTCAACCGCAGATGGACGCCGATGAACGCAGATAAGATTCAGAGCTTCATATTCGCAAGATCTGCCCAATTCGCGATGCCTAACTATTTTTGTCCCTTCTTCCAATGCTAGAAATCATTCACCTCCCCGGTCTCATCGACTACGAAGACGGCCTCCGCATCCAGGAGGAACACGTGGCCGCCATTCTTGCAGGAACCGGTGGAGATTCCATTCTCCTGTTGGAGCACCAGCCCGTTTACACCATCGGCCGCCTGCGCGATACTTCATCTTTGCGGGACCCAGCTGCTCTCCCCTACCCCGTCCACGAAACCAATCGCGGAGGCCAAGCGACCTATCACGGCCCCGGCCAACTCGTCGGCTATCCGATTCTCGATCTCACCCCCCGCGGCAAAGACCTCCACGAGCACCTGCGGAAACTCGAAGACGCGCTCATCTGCGCCAGCGCCCGCTTCGGCGTGCATGCCGGCCGCCGCGACGGACTCACCGGTGTATGGGTAGAAAACCGCAAGCTCGCCTCTATCGGTGTCGGCGTTAGAAAATGGATCAGCATGCACGGCTTTGCCATCAACATCACGAACCAGAGCCTGCCGCCCTTCTTCGCCATCACCCCCTGCGGGCTGGACGGCGTGAGCATGAGCTGTTTGGAAAAAGAAGCGGGTCGGCCTATCAGTATCAGCGAAGCCTCCGCCGTCATTGGGGAAGAACTACTGAGCTTGTTCTAACTTCAGCCAACGCATTCCTATCGTCACGCTCACTTCATGGGTGCTGGCGCTTTCTGACTCCAAACATGACCACCCCGCCGAGCAAACACATCAGAAAAGCGGAGGGCTCCGGCACCAACTGGGGGTTCACGGGATTGTTGCTAAACGTATCGTTGCTGATTCCGATAATTTTCGTATCTGCCTCACCTTCGATGGTGGGTGTGATGTTGGAAATCTCCACCCGCACGCCATAAACCGGGCCACCGGCTTGACCCGATGGGAAGAATTTCGCCACTGAGGCGATCGTCATCGCCTGCGCCTGACTGGGAACATTGCTAGCCGCCGAATAACCCGTATTCCAATCATAGGCGCTGTAGCTAAGGCCTGTGGCCAGTCCCGCTCCTCCTAGGCGCAGGGTGTTCGATCCCGAGTAGGGCAATCCGTTCACGTCTAAAGGCGTCACAAGAAAGGAGCTGTTACCCCATCTTTCCGATACGAGCAGATAATCGCTCAGGTTCAGCGCGTATTTGAAAAGCAGATCATAGTCGAACCCGCTCTTAGGCGGGCTAGCAGGCGTCACAAAATCCTGGAAACTGAAATTGCGCAAGTTCGTGTCAGTCGCCGTTCCGGCCACTGCTGCGGCATAGGCCGCGGAGCCAGCGTTGCTCAGGGTGGTGACGTTATTGTTGAAAACTCCGATTCCGGACAGCCCGGCCAACTGCGGGCTGACCACAGCCTTCGCTCCGGCAGTGTTAAAGAACGGCAGGTCGATCACAGCACCATCGGTGATGCGGACGGATTTCAGATTCACCGACGTGTCTGCTGTGTGCTCCACCCCTGAGGCCTGGGAGCTTTGCACCACATCCAAGCCTCCGATCAGATAGGTGACCTGGCTAATCGGGACGTTGTTGTTGCCGGGGGTGACATCAATGGTCGCCGCAACCGCGAAGGTCATCATGCACGACAACAAGGAAAGCGGGAGGAGAAGCCTAATGCTATTCGAAGGGGGGCAACAAAACATCGCGGCTAATTCATCCGACACATCATGGCAAGTAAAGCAAAAAATCCTTTCGGCTAGGGTCAAAACGCGGATATACTAGCAGTTTCAGACAGCATGGACGAGCAGAAGTATTTGATCATGAACCTTGATGGAACCGACCATGGATCAAGGCTTGCAGATTATCAACCCGATCGGCAACACCGCGTTTCACGCCGATCAAGAGGTCACGCGGGCTGGGAATCTGATTCACTGCGACTTGAAAACGAATCAAAACCTGAAACTTCGTGAATAAAACGCCGTAGGGTATCAATACGTTTTCTCCCGATCTCCGAATCCCGCTTTAACCCCCTCCTGCGCATCAACCCCGAAATACAATTTCCCCGCAACTCAATGAAAACTAAAACAATTCTCACATCCTGCATGCTTGCGGCGACTCTGCTGCAATCGAACGCGGCCACTAACAACAATTCCATACCTGCTGAGGGCGTCACGGTCGATACGGGCGGCGAGAAATCAGAAGCCATCAAGGAAACTCCCGCCGAGCGCGACGCGCGCATGGCGTGGTGGCGCGAGGCGAAATTTGGCTTGTTCATACATTGGGGCGTTTATTCCGTGCCCGCCGGCAAATACGGTGACAACACCAGTTACGGCGAGTGGATCATGAACACGGCAAAAATTCCCGTCGCGACGTACCGCGAGTTCGCCGCGCAGTTCAATCCGGTGAAATACAACCCGGAACTCTGGGCGAAAACGGCGAAGGACGCTGGCATGAAATACATCGTCATCACCTCGAAACATCACGATGGCTTCACGCTCTACCCGTCCGCTGCGAGCAAGTGGAACATCGCCGATGCGACGCCGTATAAAAAAGATTTGCTCGGCCCGCTCGTCAGTGCCGCGAAGGCGGAGAAATTGAAGATTGGTTTTTACTATTCGCAATCGCAGGACTGGAACAATCCCGGCGGAGCGAAGAGCGGGTTTAAGGAAGGCGAAGGTTGGGATGATGCCCACAAAGGCGATTACGATGCATACCTGAAAAACGTCGCTGTGCCGCAAGTGAAGGAAATTCTCACACGCTACCCGATTGACATTCTTTGGTGGGACACTCCGATGTCTATGACGCCGCAACGCGCCGCGCCACTGGCTGCGCTAACAAAGCTGCGCCCGGGATTGATTATGAACAATCGTCTCGGAGGCGGTTTCGGCGGTGACACCGAGACGCCGGAACAGTTCGTGCCGGTCACGGGTTATCCCGGCGATTGGGAAACGTGCATGACGCTGAACACTCACTGGGGCTACAACGCCTACGACCACAATTGGAAATCCTCCACCGACCTCATCCGCAAGCTCGCGGACATCTGCGCGAAGGGAGGCAACTTGCTGCTCAACGTCGGCCCGACAGCCGAGGGCGAATTTCCACCCGCGTGCATCGAGCGCTTGCACGACATCGGCCAGTGGCTGCGCGTGAACGGCGACGCGATTTACGGCACGAGCCGCAGTCCGTTTGCTTATCTGCCGTGGGGCGTGGCAACGCGCAAGAGTAGCAAGCTCTATCTCCACGTCTTCGACTGGCCAAAAGACGGCAAATTGATTGTGCCACTTGATACCGAGGCGAAGTCCGCGACGCTGCTCGCCGATGGGAAAAAGCTTTCCGTGAAACGCGCGGATGGGAAACTCGTAATCGAAGTTCCCGCCGACTCGCCTGACAAATCCGACTCCGTCATCGCGCTGGAACTCAACGGCGAACCGGTCGTCTCGCCACTGCCCACAGAGGGGGCGAAAGTCACCGCGTCCGCCTCGACGCCCGGCGACAAACCCGCAAATGCGATTGATGGCACGGGAAACAATCGCTGGCGCGCGCCGCTAACGGAGAAGTCCGCGTGGCTGGAAGTGGAACTCAAACGCGCGACGAAAATCGGCGCGTTCGGCTTGGACGAACCGGACGTCTGGCCGCGCATGAAACAGAAATTCACGCTGGAATTTTTTGCGGATGGTGCCTGGAAGAAAATTGCCGAAGGCAACACCGACGGACATGGCGTGAAAAAATCCCTAACGCCAGTCACCGCGCAAAAATTTCGCCTGACGATGGAATGCGACAAAGGTTCGCCAGGCGTGGCGGAGCTGCAACTCTATCAGGTTGAGTGAGCGCCATTGGAATGAATTTCATGAACATGAAAGCATCACTCGCACACTCATCGTCGTCGCACTGTTTCAGCGAACTTGAGAGATAGGACGCAGCCGCATCCTAGGCTACCGCCGAATCATCCGCTTGGCCTCTGAAGTTGCCCGCAACCGCCGACTGGCGTGCCTGGACTTTCAAACGAAAATATCCTTCACCACTCTCGCAGGTTCCACGCCGGTTAGTCGTTGGTCAAGTCCTTGGTATTTGAAACTCAGCCGATCATGTTCGAGGCCTAGGGCGTGCAACATGGTGGCATGAAGATCCCGGATGTGGACGGGATCCTTGACGATGTTGTAGGACATTTCATCGGTTTCCCCATAGACTTGACCGCCCTTGATTCCACCGCCGGCCATCCAGATGGTGAAACAGCGCGGATGGTGGTCGCGGCCGTAATCGGACTCGGTGAGTTTCCCTTGCGAGTAGATCGTCCGGCCAAATTCACCGCCCCAGACGACGAGCGTGTCTTCTAACATACCGCGTTGTTTCAAATCCTGAATCAGGCCGTAGCATCCCTGATCCACGTCCTTGCACTGTGAGGCGAGGTCGCGTGGCAGATCGCCGTGCTGGTCCCAGCCACGGTGAAAAATCTGCACGAAGCGGACACCGCGCTCGGAGAGCCGACGGGCCATGATCGCCGAGTTGGCGAAAGTACCACGGGTCTTGCTGTCCGCGCCGTAGAGTTGATAGGTGCTCTCGGGCTCGGCAGATAGATCCGTGAGTTCCGGCACGGAAGCCTGCATCCGGAATGCCATCTCATACTGCTGGATGCGGTTTTCGATTTCCGGATCGCCAATGGCGGAGAACGAACGGCGGTTCAGGTCGTTGAGACCGTCTAGCATATTTCTACGGGTTTCCCGCGAGATACCTGCTGTATCCTTGAGGAACAACACGGGATCGCCTAACGAGCGAAGCGCGACGCCAGCGTATTTGCCAGGCAGATATCCGGAGCCCCACAGCCGTGAGGAGATCGCTTGGACGTTTGAAAATGGCGAGGAGTGCGTGGCGTGCAGCACGACGAAGGACGGCAATTCGTGGTTCATCGAGCCGAGACCGTAGGACAGCCACGAGCCGAGCGAGGCCTTTCCCGCCTGCATCGATCCGGTGCAGATGAGCTGGTTGGCGGGCTCGTGGTTGATCGCATCGGTGTGCATCGATTTGATGATGCAGATGTCGTCCACCATTTTCGCGGTCCACGGCAGGAGTTCGCTGACCCAGGCACCGGATTGGCCGTGCTGTTGGAATTTGAAGATCGAGGGAGCCAGCGGGAAGTTGGCTTGTCCGGATGTCATCCCCGTCAGGCGCTGGCCCTGCTCCTTCAGCCAGGTGTTGAGGTCCTCTTTAAAGCGCTTTTGTAAGTCCGGCTTGTAGTCGAAGAGATCGAGCTGAGACGGCGCGCCGATGAGTGAAATGTAGATCACGCGCTTCGCCTTCGGGGCGATTTGCGGCAACATATCATTGATGCCGGCAAGGCTCTCCGCCGCCGAAATACCGCGCTGGCCGAGCAAGGATGCAAGCGCCGCCATCCCGAGACCAGTCCCGGACTTACGGAAAAACTGGCGGCGACTGTAGGCTGCGTTGTGGTGTTCGATTGGATTCATCGCAGTTCAGCGGGTGATGGTTTCGTCGAGATTGAGGATCTGGCTGGCAAGCAAGGTCCAGGCGGCAAGCTCCGGAACATCCGCGTCCTTGCGGGGTGGGGTGGCTCCGGTGGTGATGAGTTTCATCGCATCATCGGTTTGGTTGCGAAATGACGCCATCGCGGAATCGAGGGATTTGCGGACGATTTGCCTCTCACCCGCGTCGAAGGCTCTTCCGTCCAGCCGTGCGGTGATAAAATCCAAGCGGGCATCGAAATTCTTGTCCGACTGCAGCGCTTTGGACGCCAGCTCGCGAGAAGCCTCGATATACTGCGGGTCGTTCAACAACACGAGAGCCTGCAACGGTGTATTCGTTAGATCGCGCCGGACACAGAAGGTTTCACGGGTCGGAGCATTGAAAATCTCCATCGACGGCGGTGCGGCGGTGCGCTTCCACATCGTGTAGAGCGAGCGTCGATAGAGCCCTTCACCGCTATCCTCGCGGTAGGATTTGGTGTTGGATTGCGGCATGGCAACAGCCTCCCAGATGCCTTCTGGCTGATAGGGTTTCACCGATGGCCCGCCGACTTTCGTCGAGAGCAGTCCGGCGGTGGAAAGCGCAAGGTCACGGATTTGCTCGGCATCGAGCCGGTAGCGCGGACCCCGCGAGATGAGCCGGTTAGACGGATCCTTTTCAAGCTTGTCCGCAGTCACCACGCCGGATTGGCGGTAGGCGGCGGAGGTGACCATGAGCTTGATCATGTGCCGGCTGTCCCATTTGGATTCGATGAACTCGGCGGCGAGCCAATCGAGTAATCTGGGATGGCTTGGCCGTGCCCCCATGACACCGAAGTCGGCATTCGTCTCGACGATTCCGGTCCCGAAAAAATATGACCAATTGCGATTCATCGTCACGCGGGCCGGCAGCGGGTTGGCGGGATCGTTGAGCCAGCGCGCGAGACCGAGCCGGTTCTTCGGCGCGTCCGCCGCCATTGGTGGAAGCACGGCTGGAGTGATCGGGGCGACTTTTTCGCCCTTGTCGGCATAAGCGCCGCGGATGAGGACGTGGGCAAAGGGCTCCTCTTTCTTTTCCTCCATCACGAGCGAGACGGACCCGCGCGCACGGAGGACGCCTTGCTCGGATTTCAATTCATCCAGATGGGTGAGCAGTTCGCGGGAGAGTGTGTCAACATTGCTGAGGAAATATTGAAACACCGAATCGATCTGCTCCTTCGTCCGTTTGTCAGCAGGCAATGAAACGATGTGATTGAGCTGGCTGTTCTCTGCCAGTTTTTTAATTTCTTCAGGCGGCAACAAGCGGCGGTAGAAGCGAAAATCCTGAAGGGCCACCTTGCCGTTGAGTTTCGAATCGCCGTTATGACGCGAGCCGAGGCGCAGCGGCACCGATGTCTCGATATTGCCGCCGACGGTGTTCGGATAGGTTTTGAATCCGGCTTTTTTCCCATCGACATAGATTGCACTGGCCTGATTGCCGGAGATGCTGCCGTCGAAAGTCGCCATGACGTGATGCCACTCGCCGGGCTTCAGCACGGAGTCCGCGAGAACTTTGTTAGCCGATTTATCCCATGAATCGATAACATGATAGGCAGGTTTTCCACCTTCGAGATAGAGATCCCAACCGCGGAACGATTCGGCGGGATTCATCCGGGCCATGATGGCACCGGTGGGTTTATCCTCGATCCAAACATAACCGCCGAAGGTCACCCGGTCAGCTCGCGAGAAGCTTCCGATGTCTCCGAGCTCGATGGTTTCATCGCTGATAACAGGAGCTTTCCCGAGAGGCGCGTCGATGCGGGACATCTTCGTTGGCCATTCCTGCGGTTTTCCATCGACCAAGCCATGCAGAGGACCATCGGTTTCATTGAGTGGCAGGTGGATGGCAAGGGTCGAGTCGATGTCAAGCGATTGCCCGATGATTGCCTTGGGCAGCCACGCGTCGAACTCGGGACGCGCTGCCTCCGCCCGCGCTGCGAGTTGTTTTTCCAGCCCGGAAATTTCGCTACCGAGAACTCCCCAGCGTTCCCGGTCGTCCAGAAGAGGAACAAAAACATTCGGCGGATGTTCCGCGTTGTTACCATCAAGTGATGACATCGGGGTGTTCCGGAAAAAAGCGGTCAACGAATAGAACTCCTTGGTCGAAATCGGGTCGAACTTGTGGTCATGGCAGGCCGCGCAGCCGGTAGTTAGACCAAGCCAGATGGCAGACATCGTTTCCACGCGGTCCTTGGCGTAGATGGCATCGTATTCTTCAGGAATCGCCCCGCCCTCGCCCGTCGTGGCAAGGCAGCGGGAGAAACCGGTGGCGATGAGTTGATCAAGCGACCGGTTCGACAACATGTCCCCGGCGATTTGTTCGGTCGTGAACTGGTCCCACGGCATGTTCGACTGAAACGCCCGGATGACCCAGTCGCGGTAAGGCCAGATGGCGCGGTAATTGTCGATGTGGATGCCATGAGTGTCTGCGTATCGTGCCGCATCCAGCCAGTGGCGGGCAAAATTCTCGGCACTAGCAGTGCTCGCGAGCAATTCGTCCACAGCAGTCTCCACTGCCGCTTGAGGATTGGTGGCTGAGGATTTTTTGAACGCTTCCATCGCTACCGGCGATGGGGGAAGCCCGGTCAAATCAAAATGCAAGCGCCGGTAGAAACGCCCGAGATCTTCCGGTGGATTCGGCTTTAAACCGGCTTTTTCAAGTCTTTCCGCGATGAAACGGTCAATAGGATTTGCCGCCCAGCCGTCACCTGTTTTCGGGACCTCGGGCTTCTTCACTGTGACGAACGACCAGTGCGGCTCGAACTCCGCGCCCTGCTCGATCCAGCGCTCGATCATGGCGATCTCCTCGGGCTTCAGGACCTTGTGGCTTTTCGGAGGAGGCATGACCGAATCGGGGTCCTTTTCATGAATCCTCTGAACCAGCATCGACTCCCGAGGATTTCCCTTAACGATGACGCACTTGCCACCCTCACGCGGCCTAAATGCGTCCTCCACACGATCCAGTCGCAGCGGCTCCTTTTTCGGCTCGCGCGTGCCGGAATCTGGCCCGTGGCAATGATAGCAATACTCGGATAGAATCGGCTGGATGTGCTCATTGAATGACACCTTCTCCGGTATGGAAATTTTTGCCACGGCCTTCTGCTGAGGCGCTGCGTGTGCGTCAGCGGAAGCCTCCGACTTCGACGCTTTCGATGTCGAAGGATTGCAAGCGCCAAGGAGCCCGATCAGACAAAGACCCAGCACGGAAAGAAGAAATCGGAAACGCCAATTCATAGGTTTGCAAACACGGACGCAGAACGCATGGGCAGCCCCGGTTCTTTCACAATTGCTACGGTCGCGACCCATCTCATCACCCGAGCTTCGGTTGGCAAGCAAATCGCCCCGCGCAGCTCCGATCTGGACTGCCGGGCTGCGCGATCCGCTCACCCTGTAGAATCATGTCTAT
The DNA here is from genome assembly GCA_039933825.1 of Luteolibacter sp. Classification (GTDB taxonomy): domain Bacteria; phylum Verrucomicrobiota; class Verrucomicrobiia; order Verrucomicrobiales; family Akkermansiaceae; genus Luteolibacter. Next base: position 4,383 of record JBDTNJ010000193.1, on the reverse strand, counting down.
TGAAATGTAAGGGCGTTTCATGAAGTAAGATGCACCTATGCGTTCCCTCATTCCGTTTCTTATCGCTCCGCTCGCCTTCGCCCACCCAGAGCCAGGCACTGCCCCCGGTGATGATCCCCAATCGGCAGTGCGCACCGGCAATGGCGCTTGGTGTTATGAAGCCGTGCCGCACTGGGGCGAGTTGCCTGACGGAAAAATCATCGGCCCCACCCACGGCGGCGTGGTCGTGGATAACGAAACCGGTTTGATTTACGTTTCCACCGATTCCGATCTCTCGGTGATTATCTATCAGCCCGACGGGAAATTTCTCCGCACCATCGCTCCGGAATGCAAGGGCTTTCACGCCATGGCGATCCGACAAGAAGACGGCAAGCCGGTCATCTACGGAGCCCAGCTCAACGGCAACAAGCCGCCGCAGCGGGTTTGCAAGATCGACACCGACGGCAAGCTCCTGTTGGAAATTCCGAACGCCGGAACCGGTGAAGTTCCCGGCGGCTGGAATGGCCTCACCGGGGTCACTGTCGCTCCCGACGGCAGCATTTTCGCATCCACTGGCTATGGTGCAAATATCATTCATAAATTCGACGCCACTGGAAAACTGCTGAAATCCTTCGGCAGCAAGGGTGACGATGAAAAACAGTTCAACACCCCGCACGGCCTTGCCATCGATACCCGCTTCGGCGAGCCACGCTTGCTCGTCGCCGACCGCGAAAAGCGCCGCCTAGTCCACTTCGACCTCGAAGGAAACTGGATCGGCGTGCATGCCAGCAACCTCCGCCGCCCCTGTTCCGTAAGTTTTCATGGGGACGATCTCGCCGTCGCGGAGCTCGAATCCCGCGTCACCATCCTCGACAAATCGGGCACCCCGGTCGCCTTTCTAGGGGACAACCCGAACAGAGCGCAATGGGCGAATTTCAAGGTGGAGGCGCAGGACATGCAGCTTGGAATCTTCACGGCACCCCACGGCCTGAGCTTCGACAAAGCAGGTAATCTCTATGTCCAGGACTGGAACAAAACCGGGCGCATCACGAAACTGACCAAGCTTTGATTGTGCGATTTTAAAATTCCCTCCACTGGATTCCGCTGTCTTCCGGTAACACCATCGGAACCCAAGGCGGACACCCATTCATTCTGCGGGAAAATCTGATCCCTTCGCGATGGGGTTGATGATTCTCACCCGGCACGTGGGGTTTTACCCCATATCGCTCGCGCAGTTCATAGGTAACGATCCCCACTTCTGTAATGAATCGCACGCCCCCTGCCAGAGGGGCATGGCGCGTGCGAGAGCGTTTCAACCAATCAACCACCATGAATTCCATGAAAAACAAGCATATCGTCATCGTCAGCGCCGCACTCGTCGGCTGTGCGTTCGCTCAGGCACCTACGCCGCCACCGGTCATCATCGAGGAAAGGGTCGCTAAAACCGTCCCTGCAACTCCCGCCCCGGGATCCAAGATTCAGGCAGCCCAGCGCAGGCTGGATGCTGCCATGGCCCGCGAGAAACTCGGCATCGCTCCTGTCGTACTCCCTGCCGGGAAAGTGGGAGACGTTGAAACCACTGTCGAGACCACCACCGTCGAGACCCCGGGCAAGCCAACGAGGGTGTACAGCACGGAGCGCAACGTCGTCATCGTCGGGGGGCGTGAGCTTCCCTACCTCACCCTACCCGTCCTTTTCGTTGAGGGTACCGCCGATCTTCTGGATGAAGAGTCGCGACTCGCCATCGAGGACACCGCCACTGCCATCAAGGCCGTCCTCGCCGCCAATCCCACCGCCATCTTCGATGTCGAAGGCCACACCAGCACCGACGGATCTGAGGAAATGAACATGACTCTCTCCGCCGACCGCTCTCGCCGCATCTACACCGAGCTCATCGAGCGCTACGGCGTCCCGGCTTCCGCCCTCGCCGCCCACGGCTACGGGGAGAACTTCCCGAAATACCCTAACGGCACCGAGGAGCAAATGGTTCTCGACCGCAGGGTACTCGTCGTCCGTATGAATTAAACCGGTAACGGCCGACAGAAATCCCACGCCGCGCCCTTTCCCGGGAGCGCGGCGTTTTTACGCACGCCTCGAAGTAGGGTTACACCCTATTTTCCGATGATGGCTGATCGGGTAGGTATTGTCCATGCGGCTTCAGGCCTCCCAATTAACCCGATCCATTAAGACTATTATGAAACCATCCACCACCCCATTACTGTTAGCGACAGGTCTCGTCTTCGCCACTACTCTCACATCGTGCGTCGTCCCGGCTGACATGTCTGGAGCTACCACAACCACCACTACATATACGGATTACCAACCCGGATACCGAACTACCTCACTGCCGGACGGTTACCGTAGCGAAGAGATTTCCGGAAGCACCTACTATTACAATGACGGTCACTACTATCGGTCGAACTCCGGTGGATATGTGGTGGTCGCGGCCCCACGCACCAGCCGGTTTTACAGCGACTATGACAGCCGCCGCCGCACCACAACCGCCTATCAGAATCCACGGACCGGTGAGGTTCATGTGATAACTACCCTGCCACCAGGCTACCGGGAAATCAACCACCGTGGCACGGCATACTACCAATCCGGCGACCGATATTACCGCCGCCAGGGCAACGGGTATATCACGGTCAGCAGCCCGTATTGAGCTGGCGTCAAAGTCCCTCGCACGTCTCCGTGCAACTGAGCGGTGATCACCGGGCCGGCCGCAGATCCTGATCGATGTGAAAGAGGCATAGGCGGATCATCGGCTCGGGCAGGAAAAGGACAGTTTCTCGTCTGGTTGCGGGATCATTTGGAAATTTTGCGTCTTTTTCGAGATCAATCATGATGTATTTACCGGTAAGCCTCAAATCGAAGACGCAAGCAATCGCCCGGCCTGTGCACGGCTCGATGAAATCGGTTGTGCTTTGTTTAGGAAGACCTAACTCCTTCCAAGGAGGCACCACTGGAATAGCAGGATCGTTCTTTGTTTCCGCCACGATCTGCAGGGCGACTACCTGTTTGTCCACGTCAACGATGACAAACATCCGGTTGTAAACTCCGTGGTGAATATCATATTCCAAGGCTTCCATCCCAGGAGGAAAACCAGGAGCGACCGCAGGGCGGCGCGAAGCCAAGCCGGGGTGGTTCAAGAGCAGGGCCAGAGCCTTTTCGAGAGGCATGAGATAGGGAATCGAGACCTCCCGCCCCCCATCGAACCAAGCTGGTCCACGGTAAACCAGTGCTTCAGGATGTGGCTTGGTGTCCTCCTCGGGACTTCCATACGGCGAGAGAATACTCTTCAGATCCTCCATGACACGGCTTTGCCCACCCTGAGCCTGGGTGAGCGCGCCCTTCCTCCCGCGCACGATTCCCTTTGAGGTCACTTCCGGCGCCTTCCAATTCTTCACATAGTCCTGATCCTCCTGAATCAGGACTGAGGTCTTGACTGTTAGCTCCTTTCCGTTCTCCAACCGGACGACAATGCCAGCGTTATCCGGACTCTTGCTCACCAGAATGCCCGCAGTCGCTTTACCTGTCGCAGAGGGAGTCCAGTTTCGAGAAAGTTCGGGTGCCGCGTTTACGAAATAAACTAAGGCGTGCATCAGCATGATAGCACTGAGAGATATAGGGAATGAACTCGAACGCATGACGGGACACTAATTGATTGTTGTTAGCAATTTGCTTTGGGGGGTAGACCCTGAATCAGCCATTGGGCCGGACCGGAGGACCGGGAAAACAGGGTGGCGGGGAAAAAGGAGAGTTTGGCTAAAGCTGAAATGCTGAATGTCGATAGAACGATCGCGAATTCCAAGGCTACCGGCAAAACCACACACCGCATCGAGGGAGACAAAACTGAAATTCTGAACTGAAGTAGCCTCCACAGAAAGCCGGGAACTAGCAAAGTTCGCAAGTTTTGAAGCATTTAACATTGGTCGTAACCGTAGCGTTCAAGACCCTTTTGCCAAGATTCTTTTTGGTAGGAAAAATCGATCAGTATTTTGAATCCTGTATCCACGCCAGACCGTGAATTACCATAACAGACTGCGCTATGCTTCGATTTTCCAATGACGCGGTGTCTCCCAGTTTTGTAGCACCCCGGTGGCGGCATGCTTGAGAATCTCAAGGGTGGCACCGGGTTTCATTTTCACCTCGGCTGAGATTTCCTCGAATCGCTCGGGATCGCTGCTGGCGATTCCGAAAACTCTCACCCGTTCCACCAGCCCAGTCGAGAGAATGGCGGCCTCCACTTTAGCGGGGCTGATCTTCCGCCCGGCGACGTTGATGGCACCGCCGAGAGTGCCGGTGAGGTGCAGGTGCCCCTTGCCGTCAAAAAACCCGAGGTCGCGGGTTTGATAGATCTGATCTCCCAAGCGATCGTCACGACGAGCCGAGCCACGAGGAGGA
>JBDTNJ010000192.1:0-2862 GCA_039933825.1 Luteolibacter sp. | reverse complement strand
CCGGTGACGATCGCTTCGAAGCGCTGGCCGATGCGATCCTCGAGCAGCAGCGCGGAGGCGATGCGACTCGGGCATGTCGGAACCGAGCAGCGGACGGCAATAGTTCATGAAATCCTGGGTCACGCCATTGCCGGCGGAATTGATGAAATTTTCCGGCATGTGGCGGGTTTTTCCTGCGACTTTTTTGATGTCTACGAGTTCGTAATCCACGCTGTAGTTGAGCACCGGGCGCTTGATCACCACCGAGCCATCGACGTTATCCCACATCGCATATTGCACGGCTTTTTCACCGACTTCGCGGGATTCGTGCGCATCGCGATCGGACTGAATGCCCATGAATGAGCGCTGCAGATAGCCGAACGTATCCGAGCGAACGCGTTTGATGCCGAGACCCTTACGGATCTCGTTAGAAAGCAGGTCGCCCAAGGCACCGGTGCCGGAAAGCTGGATGTTCCCATGCGAATCGCGCTCTTCGGTGCCGAGCAGCTTGGTGATCATCGCAGTGCCGTCGGGATCGGAAATCCCCTCGGAAACGGCGATCGTGCAGAGGCCGTGCTTTTGATAGATGCGGTCCACATCGGCGAGGAAGTTTTCCATGATGAAATGGCGCTCCGGCACGTAAACAAGGTGCGGGCCGTCATCGACATACTTCTGCGCGAGCGAGGAAGCCGCAGTCAGGAAACCGGCATGGCGGCCCATCACGCAACCGATGTAAACACCTTTGAGCGCACGGTTGTCGAGGTTCACGCCCATGAATGCCTGGGCGACAAAACGCGCGGCCGAGCCGAATCCGGGGCAGTGGTCGTTTTCCTCAAGGTCGTTATCGATCGTTTTCGGAATGTGGATGGCACGCAGCTCGTAATTGGCGGCTTTTGCCTGCTCATTGACGATGCGCACGGTGTCTGATGAATCGTTTCCACCGACGTAGAAAAAGTAACGGATGTCATGTGCCTGCATCACCTTGAACATGCGTTCGCAATATTCCTCATCCGGCTTGTCACGAGTGGAAAGCAGACCGGACGAGGGCGTGCCGGCGACTTGTTCCAGATTGTGAGTGGTTTCACGGGTGAGATCGACGAAGTCTTCGTTGACGATCCCGCGCACGCCGTGGACCGCTCCGTAAATGGAAGTCACCTGGCTGAATTTGCGGGCTTCGAGGGCCACGCCGACGATGCTTTGATTGATAACAGGTGTGGGACCACCACCCTGAGCGACAAGAACTTTTCCTTCTAAACGGTTACTCATGCGGGCGGGAGGATTGATGATCCGATGGGAGATGCAAGCCCGGAAAAGTGGCGGAATTGGCTGGAACCCTCCACTGGGGGAGATGTTTCCAAAAGCTGTCGCTGGAGAGGTTGCACGACCAAGGTAGAAGAGGACTAAGCACCGCGAATCATGCGAATCGAGCGAATCTTGAAGAACGGACGCTAAGGGCCTTTAAAATTTCCCCATCCTCTTCAAAGGATTCGTCAGATTTGCATGATTCGCGGTGCCTAAATCTTCATTTTCTCTTCTCGGTATTCTTACTGCAGAACCCCTTGCGGTTATGATGCATTTCGCTATTAGCGAGCAGTTGGTAATTCCATTATCCGGAAGCTGGCGCAGAATATCGGCCTGATTTGTCCTATGAGACCGCCCTCTCCTCCCTGCCCGTATCTCCCGGAAATCTCCGAGATCCACGATTTTTCGCTGACCCAGCGCCATGGCAGGGTTAAAGGCGCGGAATTCTACGCGGACGCGCTGCGCTATGCCCAATCCCAGTGGCTCGCCGGAAAGCCCGCTCAAGCCATCCTTCAGCTGAATAAGGCTTGGATGGCCGATCTTTCCGGGAACGAGGCGATTTTGAAATCCCACCCGGCACCCTATCAAGCGCTCGTCTGGATCATGGAGACCGCTGCTAGCGGGACATATGGCTACCTCGGAAATCCCGTCCGTCATTTTCAACACCTCGCCAGCCGAATGAGCGGGCCGCACGCGGAAATCCGGTCCTGGCGCGCCTGGATGTGCTTTCACCTTGCTGAAAAAATCTTGGAAACCCGCGGATTTCCCCGGGACGGCGAACAACTCGCCCGCGAAGGGCTGTGGATTCCTGGCATCCCGCGGGTGTGTCAAGAAGTCGCGGAAAAAGGCTGGCCCGGCGAGGGCATCGGACTTTTTGACGGAATCCAATACCGGGCGTGATGATTCAATTTATTCGAGGGCTGATCTCAAATCCGCCGCGGCGCTGCGGGCGCTGGAGGGGGGATTGGGAACGAAAGTGAAATCGTCGTCCATGTCCGGAGTGAGCAATTCGTCGGCCTTGCTGGAATCAAGTGTGAGGCTAACCGTTTCCTGATGGCTGGCAGCGACCTGGCTGGCCTTCACAAGCGCGGCAAGCGCAGCGGGTGGTGCCCCGATGGTGGATTGCAGGCTGCGTGGAGCACTATCGATCGGTTCGAGGTGGGTGATGGTGGCGGCTTCCGGGGCAGCTTTGAGCTCTTCGAATTTCCGGGCGGTCGTTAGCACGCGGGTTTCAAACGACCCGATCGCGTTGTTATAGTTTTCGACGGCATTGCCTAACGAGCGGCCGAGTTTGGAAAAATGCTCGGCAAGTTTTCCAAGGCGTTCGTGCAAGGTGCGGCCCAGTTGGGAAATTTCGCGGGCGTTCTCGGCGATTGATTCCTGCCTCCATCCGAACGCGACGGCGCGCAGCAGCGCGATCAACGTGGTGGGCGTGGCGAGGATCACGCCTTGGTCCACGCCGCGCTCGATCAGGCCGGGATCACTTTGGAGGGCGGCGGAAAAGAACGATTCGCTCGGCAGGAAGAGCACGACGAATTCCGGCGCTTGGGCGAATTGCGCGGAGTAGTTTTTCGAGGAAAG
>JBDTNJ010000191.1:0-5222 GCA_039933825.1 Luteolibacter sp. | reverse complement strand
TCACGAACGCGACATTCCTCACGGCATCCGCAGAAGCGATTTTCGATCAGATCAATTTCCCGGCAGGAGAAACCGCGGTGGTCATCGATCCGCCACGCAAGGGCTGCACGCCGGAGTTTCTGGAGCAGTTGATTCAGTTTGGACCGTTCAGGGTCGTCTATGTTTCCTGTGATCCGGCGACCCAGGTGCGGGATTTGAAACAACTGACGGAAGGCGGCTATCAGTTGGAAGATGTCCAGCCATTCGATTTGTTTCCACACACCAGGCACCTGGAATGCGTGATGACGCTGGTGAAGACTTGAAAAATCAACGGTTCCGCACGAACGCCTGCATTTCGGCCTCTTGTTTCTCGATGGACTCGACGAGCTTGAGCTGAGTGCGGGCGCGGTCGAGGTTGTGATTTTCCCGATGAGTTTTGAAATAGATGTCGCCCTCTAAATGATCAGTTAGAAAACGGATACCGAGCTCTAGGGCGAGCAGTTTTCCGGAATGCACCAGGTAATCAATCTCCGTTTGATTGAGGAAATTTCCGGCAGCATCCAGGTAGCCACTCACGAGCGCTTCAAAAAGCGGCATGTGCATGCACACCTTGGACAGATCGCGTTCGTCTTCGGCAGCCGGGTTCGTGGCGCTGCGGACGAGATCGCCAAAATCATAGAGCGCGATGCCAGGCATGACGGTGTCGAGATCGATCACGCACACGGCCTCATCCGTTTCCGCATCGATCATCACGTTGTTGATCTTGGTGTCATTGTGGGTGACGCGGGTGGGGATTTTTCCGGCAGCGGCGAGATCGAGCAGCACGCCGGTTAGATCCTCGCGCTTAAGGATGAAATCAAACTCCTCCCTGACGGAATCGAGACGTCCGCAGGTATCGGCAGCGGCGACATCCAACAATCGTAAAAAGCGTTTCCGTGTGTCATGAAAGTCCGGAATGGTTTCGACGATCAGGCTGGCATCGAGATCGCTCACAAGATCCTGAAACGCGCCGAAAGCGTGGGCAGCCTGATAAGCCTGGCGGGTGTTTTCCACGATATCGTAAGTCACGCAGCCTTCGATGAAGTTATAACAGCGCCAAATCGTGCCGTTTTCATCCTCGATCCACGTGCCGCCTGCACGGGCCGGGAATAGATTGAGCGTTTGCCCACCGAGGTCCCGTTTCAGGCGGAGCACGCGTGAGTTGATGTGGCGCGTGACGGTTTCCACATTCCGCATGACGGCGAAAGGGTCCTTGAAAACGTGGCTGTTGATTGCCTGGAGAATGTAGTGGTGGATCTCGCCACCAGCCTGTTGATACGAGGCCCGATACGTGGAATTGATATGGCCGCTTTGAATTTCCTCACCTTCGATGAAATCTCCCTGCACGGCGAATTGATCGCCGATGGATGCCACGAGTTGCTGGAGCTGGGAATTTCGGGTGGGATTCATTGCTGTGGGAAAAGCAAGCGTTTCGGGGCCAGCTTGGTAAATCTGATTCTTGCGGAAACCCGAAATAATCCCCGCCGGGGAAGAATGTCTTGAGGCGGATGACGAAATCAGGTAGCAGAAGCGTGAATGAACATTGTGGATCAGATCATTCTGCGTGCATCGGCCGATCGACCGGCCCTGATTGCAGATGGCGTGACGCTAAGTTTCGGCGATCTGCTGGAGCAGGTGTCGCGGGTCGCAGCGTGGCTGGATCGGTGTCCCGGATTCCGCCACGAAAGCGTGTCGCGGGTGGGCCTGGCCTGCGGAAACGGGGTGGATTACATCGTTCTTGCCCTGGCCATTTTAAAAGCAGGGGCTTGCCTGGTGCCGGTGGCGGAGGAACTCACAGAGACCGAGCGCGCGGAAGTGATCGAACGGACGGGACTTTGCGGTGTAATTCTGGGAAAGGGTGAATGTTGGCAAAGGGACGGGGTTCGCAGGGTTGAAAAACCCAGCGGTGCGGGCTGGGTTCCGTTAACAGGGGGACTCCTTGAAAATGAAGAGGCGCTGCTCGCGCTTGATCCGGCCTTCATCCGCTTCAGCTCGGGCACGACCGGACGAAGCAAAGGCGTGGTGCTGAGCCATCAAAAACTCCGCGAACGGATTGTGGCTGCGAATGCGGCTTTGGAAATCGGGCCCGGGGATCGCGTCCTGTGGATGCTGCCGATGGCTCATCATTTCGCGGTTTCCATCATTCTCTATCTCTATCATGGGGCATGCACCATCATTGGCACATCGCATCTGGCCGAGGAGATTCTCGAGTTAGCGAGGGCGACGCGAGCGACGGTCATTTACGGCGCACCCTTCCATCACTCCTTGTTAGCCGCTGATCGCGGTGGCTACGCATGGCCGGATCTCCGTCTTGCGGTGAGCACGGCGGCACCTTTACCAGCAGCGGTTGCGGAAAGGTTTCGCGAGAGATTCCGCAAGCCCCTAGTGCAGGGTTTGGGAATCATCGAGATCGGGCTGCCACTGCTGAACACCGGTGGGGCCGCAGATTCTCCGACGGCGGTGGGTCGGCCGCTTCCGGCATTCGATGTGGAATTGCGCGATGAGGAAGGCATGCCGGTGGCGGTCGGAAAGATCGGGGAATTGTGGATCAGAGGGCCGGGAATGTTCGATGCCTATCTATCGCCCTGGCAGACTCTGGACGAAATTTGTGTGGATGGCTGGTTCGCGACGGGCGATCTGGCAGAGATGGATGCCGCAGGCCGGGTGCATCTCAAGGGGCGCCGCAAAAGCGTGCTGAACGTGAGCGGCATGAAGGTTTTTCCGGAGGAGGTCGAGCAAGTGCTGGAGCGCCATCCTGCGGTGCGCCGCTGCCGCGTCACAGGGGCCGCCCACACTGTGCTCGGCACGCTGCCAGTGGCAGACGTCATTTTACACGATGGCGAAACAGCGGCCGCGCGCGAGCTGATCGAGTGGTGTCGGAAGTCGCTCTCGATTTACAAAGTACCCGTGCGCGTCAAATTCGTGAACGAACTCCCCCTCACCGCGAGTGGCAAGATCCGCAGGGTGTGAGTGACGTGGGAACTTTTGGGAAAAATCTAAAATCGCTTGAATAATCCCCTCTCCGCGACGTCAGTTGAGGTGTGAAAACAAAATTTGCCGCGTTCCGGCTGTTAAGGGTCCTCAAGCTCTCAGCGTTGCTTTTTCCCATCGGCATGAGCACGAGTTGCATGACCACCTATGACGCGAATGGCCGCCCGATGCAGACGGTTGATCCGGGCTTGGCCGTCGCGGGTATTGCTGCCGCCGGGTTGATCGGATATGCCGCTGCGGACAATCATCATCACAACGATTACTATTATGGTGGTCGAGGATACTATGGTGGCGGTGGCGGGTACCACCATGGCGGATATTATCGGGGTCGCTATTGATGGAAATTGGCGAAAGGGCCGGGGATCGACATTCCGGAAAGGCCGGTTCAGTGTGCGCAGCCACTCCCCAAACCTTCCATGCCAGCCACCGCAAGCCGCCTTTCCGTCTTTACTGAATCCGTCATCCGTGGAACCACCCGGATGGCGAATCAATATGGTGCGATCAATCTATCGCAAGGATTCCCCGACTTTGATCCGCCTGAAGAAATTCTAGCGGCGCTGGAAAAGGCCACCCGTGGGCCCCATCATCAATACGCGGTCACTTGGGGTGCCCCACGGTTCCGCGAGGCGCTGGCGCGGAAAATCCAACGGTTCACCGGGCTACCGATCGATCCCGACCAACACCTCGTCGTCACCTGCGGTAGCACCGAGGCGATGATGGTGGCCATGATGACCGCCTGCAATCCGGGCGACAAAGTCATCATCTTTTCTCCTTTTTATGAAAACTACGCGGCGGATGCGATCCTCTCCGGGGCCGAGCCGATCTACGTGCCACTGCGGCCACCGGGCTTTGGTTTCGACTCGGAAGAACTCGCCAAAGCATTCGCGCAAAAGCCGAAAGCGATTGTCGTTTGCAATCCCTCCAATCCAACGGGCAAGGTGTTCACACGGGACGAGCTGATGGAGATTCTCCGCTTGGCCGAGCAGCACGATGCCTTCGTGATCATGGATGAGCCCTATGAGCACATCGTTTACGCACCGCACGAACACGTGTATTTTGCCGCCCTGCCCGGAGCTTTTGAAAGGACGATCACCTGCAACTCGCTCTCGAAAACCTACTCCATCACCGGCTGGCGCCTCGGCTATGTGCAGGCGGCCCCGGCAGTGATCGCACAGGCGAGAAAAGTGCATGACTTCCTCACGGTCGGCGCGGCGGCCCCGCTGCAGGAGGCGGCCATCGCCGGCTTGGAACTGTCTGATAGTTATTATACCGGACTGCGCGATCTCTACACGGCGAAGCGCGATCTGTTTCTCGGCCTTCTGCGAAAAACCGACCTACCCTTCACCGAGCCGCAGGGAGCCTATTATGTGATGATGGATATTTCCTCACTCGGTTTCGCCACCGACACCGAGGCCTCCGAGTGGTTGATCCGTGAAGTCGGTGTGGCCGGCGTCGCGGGCTCCAGCTTTTTCCGGGAACCGGTGAATCACCTCATCCGCTTCCATTTCGCGAAGAGTGCGGAGACCCTGCGCATGGCAGGCGAGAGATTGCTTCGTTTAAAAAGATGCTCCAACAGGGTGCGGGCCTCCTCCCGTTGAGAGCGTTCCGTTTGATCCGCGGCGTCGATTTCCTCTTCGATTTCCAAACCCGGATGCCGTTCGAGCGTGTCCTAAATAACGGCGAGCACTTCCTCACGAGCCATGCCATCGGGCCGTTCGAATGCTTCGTGTTCCAGCCCATCCAACACATCGACATCGAAAGGCGCATTTTTCCCGGAAAGCACCCGGAAGAAGCCGCTGCCCCGCGTTTCGCGGAATAGCGCTGTGGATAGATGCTCCGCGCTCATGCTTTGACTGCGCTTAGATCAGTGAATTACTCCGCCACTTCGTCGGTGCCGGTTTCGGTTTCGCCTTCGGCGCTTTCACCCGTTGGCTCGTCGCTCGGTGAATCATCGCCATCCGGGATGACGATGGAAATGTCCTGAAGCTTCTCGGTGCCCTTGAGTGTTAGGAGTTTCACGCCTTGGGCATTTCTTCCCGTCTCACGGACTTCAGCAGCGCGGATGCGGATGCTTTGGCCGCTTGAGGTCATGAGCATGAGCTCGTCTTCCTCCGTGACGGTGACGGCACCGACGACCGGGCCGGTCTTGTCGGTGACTTTCATGGTGATGATGCCTTTACCGCCGCGCGATTGCTTGCGGTAGTCCTCGAAGG
>JBDTNJ010000190.1:0-2395 GCA_039933825.1 Luteolibacter sp. | reverse complement strand
GACATGACCTTCGGTTTCGAACTGCCGGAGCAGTTGACCACTGATGAGATCCAGGACGACATCTACCTTTGCGCCAGCAGTGGGCCCACTGTTGTTAGCCACGGCCCGGAACGAGGGGTGGTTGCCGGGATGCATGCGGAACTGGGTCGCGTCTTCCAAGAGGATTCGACGGAAGGTCAGCTTCCAGTCCTTCCTTCCGGCGGCTGCGGTGGACACTGCAGTCTGTTGCAATACGGACTGGAGAAAATCGATGGCCGCTGGCTTCATCCTTTGATGAAGCGCTTGTCGGGACAAGGTCTTCGACTCGCGCTCCCCGAGGCAGCTGGCCATCTGGCCGAATGAAGCATGGCCAGGTGAAACCGCCTTGAGCAAGGTCAGCAGAAATCCTTACGCAGAAAACTTGTTGGATTGCCGGACGATCAAACCGGAGAGTTGGGCGGTCTCTTCGAGGGCAGGGAGGGCATTGGAAAAACTAACGAAACCCGCCGGGAATTTGGAAATGTCTCTGAACATGCCAAGCCTGCCGACCCACAAAGCACGTCAAGAATATATTTCGTTATTTATTAATATTTAGATGGTTATGACTTAAATTGACGCCAATGGGCAAACGGTCTAAGCAGCACGGTTGGTTTTGCCCTTGTTGGGTTTTTCGCGGTAAATTCCTCGCGGCGCGGGGGCCGAGGTCCAGCAGCTTGGTCTCGCAGGTGGCCATCACGCTTTCATGGTGCCGAGTTAGGCGGCGGGGCTTGCCCGGTGCGCCAGATAGGAGTCCTGGCTGGCTGCTGCAATATCCAACACGCCTTTGAAACTCATTTCCCCGAGGGCTGTGTCGGCTTCGATGGCGGTTTGTTGCATCATGCAGCGGATCAGGTTGTAGGCGATCAACATCATCCAAAGGGTCTTGTGAGCCAATGGAGGGATTTTGGAAATCCCTGCCTCGGCGATGGTGCTGAACTCACCTACGGCGCACAGAGCACCTTCGTGCTGCCCGTGGCTGGAAAACCGGGTGCTTTCATCTTCATGGCCGACCAATGGCGGCCGGACAATCTGATCGATTCACGCTATGTCTGGCTGCCGGTGTTTTTCCACCCCGTCATCGGTTACACGGCACCCAGGCCATTCGTGCGCTGGCATGACACTTGGGATCTCTCGGCTTTCGATGGGATGGATTCACTTTCGACATAATGGCGTCCACGAGATATTGTTGTTTTTGCAAATTTAGGGGAGTGTTCAGACAAGAAGGTTGCTCCATCTTCCCAAGCGACCTAGGGCTTCCAGTTCGCGGAATCATCCGACCCTAATCCACCATGAAATCCAATCCAATCAACCAACTTTTTGTGAACCGCAAAGGTGAGGGGCCCTCAACTGCTGATCGTGTTTCAGTTGCCGCTCGGAAGTATCCGGGATTCACCATGGTAGAGCTACTGGTCACTGTTGCCATTATCATCACACTGGCCGCATTGGCATTCACTGCCTCGAGGTCCATCAGCCTCAGTGCAAACAAGGTCAAGGACATGCAGAACCTCCGCAGCCTCTCCGTCGCCGCAATGGCCGCCGGGGGCGACAACGCGGGCCGACTGCCTACCATACACACTGATTATTTCGCTCCTTACTTCCTACAGGATAGAAAAATACTCGAATCCTTCGGTATCAGCAAGGAGGTCTGTTACGCCCCTACCCGAAATATATACGGTGGAGCACCAGGCTATGCCTGGTGGTATAACTACGGAGCCTCAACTCCAACGCATTACGTTTACTACGCCAATGACGCCGCCGTGAAGACCAGTGCTTGGTTTCTCGCGGGCAGTGTGACACCACCCTCTAAAGGCGAATATCGCGGCGCGATTCCCTACGAAGAGATTATCAAAGACCCCACGATGGCCTTCGCCCGCACGATAACCGATGACGCGTGGTATCCGGTGCTGTGGTCGGGACTTTGCCGTGACAATGCCGGATCTCCTAGAGTAGCGGCGTTCATGCAGGATGGGGAGCCAATCGGCATCAACGAAATATATCTCGATGGCCATGCGGAATGGGTTCCGAAAGCAAAGATGAAAGCGCGCTTCAACGCGGGGTCACTCACTGTCTCTTGGTAAATCTATCTACCGATTTCGACCACGCCATTTGCCGTATCAATGTGCATTAAAGCCTGAAGGCCTTCGGCGTGTCCGCTATCTTTATCGATCACCGCATAAAACAAGGGATCAGTTTCCGATGAAGCTTTTTCCAGCCAACGGTTGAAATCCGCCAGATTCGCAGGTGGTTGCTCGGGCAGGTAGCGGAACCGATCCTCCGCGCCGGGAGCGCAAGAAGCTACGAAAAGTTCAGCAGAATGCCTCACTGGATCCAGTGGCTGTACGTCCAATATGCATGGGCCGGCATCCGATTCGCCTTT
>JBDTNJ010000189.1:0-3862 GCA_039933825.1 Luteolibacter sp. | reverse complement strand
ATCCTCCTGATCGCAGGAACCACGCTGCTTTATTCTCAGGATAATGGCACGATTCCCGACGAGTCAGTTGCGTCTGGCGTTCAAGTTTCCACCTCCGCCCGTATTCTGGGAACGATTCCCGACGGCACGCCGCCGCCGCCAGCCGAGCCCAAACCAGGGTTCATTGTTCCCAAGAAGGACATTGTTGATACCACCACTCAGAAGGAGGGCGGGAGAACGATCACCATCCGGGAAATCAAACCCATCGCACTGCCACCTCCACCAGCACCGGTTGAGCCCTCGACTACCGGAGCGGATGAGGACTTCCGCAAACAACTCGCCGAATACCACAATGAACATCCCAAATCGGACCTGCTTTTTATCGGGGCGACGGTATTCCGCTCGAAAAATTCTCCACCCAGAACTCTCGTCCGTTTCTGGCCCGGAGGAAAAGGCGAGGACATCACATTCTGGTCATCCGCCGACTTTGCCCTGATCGCCGGGGGGATCAATTCATTCACCGATAACACGGGGGATACCCATTCAATTCTCATGGGCTGGGGGAATGTGGATATCGAACGCATGACCGACCTTTATGCTGCAAAAGGCCGTGTTTACGATGCTCCGGCCATGCCTGATTTCTCTGACGAAAAGGCTGCTTTCAAAATTGTCGGCAAACAACCCGCCCCCGAGGACATAGCCCCCATTGAGGCTCTCCACGAACTTTATAACAAGGAATACGCGGAACTTTTGAGAGCTTACCAAGGCCGCGAGAAGGCCCGCATCGAAACCGAGGCCGAGCTAAAAGCCCATCCGCCCAAACCCAAAGACATCACTCTCAATTACTGGCGCACCGAGCAACCCGTATCCCTGAAGCAAGGAGGGGCAAGCCGATGAAACGTTTTTTCCTCGCCGCTCTCGGACTCCTCCTCCTACTCGTTTCCTCCGCCCTCGCCCTCGTCGATACCAACGACAACGGAATGAGTGATGTCTGGGAGAGGCATTTCAATTCCGGGGGACTTTTCCCCGATACTTTCCTACCTCAGGATGACCCCGACGGTGATGGCTGGAGTAACGCCACGGAAGCCGTCGCTGGCACCAATCCTTTCGAAGCTAACGTGTCCGACGGATATTTGCGCCCGGATCTCGCTCATATCCCCGCCGTTTATGGCACTCCGCCAGGCGGTGGCGCTCCCGTGATCGTAACTCCCGAGGCGATCACCCTCACTTGGCCCACGATCCATGGCAAAAAATATGCCCTTCTCTATTCCGCCAATCTTGGCGTGGGAAGCTGGCAGCCCCTCGGAAACCCTTTCATCGGTAACGGCAGCGTGACGCAATATAGCATCCCGCTCACCCAGCCCGACGGCAGCACTCCGGACAAACTTTTCTGGCGCGTTTCGGTGACCGACACCGACTCGGATGGAAACGGTGTGACAGATGCTGAGGAATACCTCCTCAGCGTTGATAACGACCATGACGGTGTGCCCGACGAATGGGAGAGGCGCGTTGCATATATCCTTTTCGCAGACTACGGGATTACCGCCCCTCGGAACCCGGCACAGTTCGATGTCAATGCAAATTACGGGGGGATCAACACTTCGGCGGCTCTGGTCTATCAAAACCTTTCGGGGAATTTCGACCTTGCGACAACCGAGGTGGTTGCTTCGCCCTCCGTCGAGGGCAGCATGAAATCCATCGATCTATACAAGGACGGATTTGTTCAGTTCACGCAACTGCCCCGACCGCCCATCTGGCATGAAACCGGACCGGTTTTGAATTTTTACAAGACGCAGCTTTCGGACCTGAGTTATAACATCGGACTGGAAACTCCCCATAGCGATTTCTTCTTCTACTGGCAAGAAGAACATGGTCACCGTGCAGACACGGAATCGTATTCCTGGAGTTCGACACAAGGCTGGACATCCACGACCACTGCGGGAAGCCAAAGCACATTCAATGAATTTTCGCTGTGGGCGCATGATGACAAACCTTATCCCACCCAAACCTGGCACAAGGCATCCTATAACTCGCTGCTTGTTCAAACGTGCGATTCGGAAAGTTCCGGCGACCCGCTTTCGATGACGTATTGGGACGACCAGGTGGTGAACGGTCAGTGGACTACCACGCAACCGACCAATCGGACAGGTCAAGGTACGGAGGACGTTTTCGGAGAGCCCGCCACGCCGCCGAATCCCCCAGTCGGTTACTTGTCAACCGGCAAGCAGAGCGTCACATTCACACTGACGCAGGATTTGTCCGATCCTTACACCACACAGAATCTGATCGCCGACGCTCAAACCGCGTTGACTGCCGCCACTCCGGTTTCACAAACGCCAATCTCTTTGCGTAACCTCGTTGAGAACGAATCTAAAATCTCCCTTCGAGGTGGCAAATACCGTTTCGGTTGGACAATTCCAACCACCGTTCCGGTCTATCCCGGAAACACACAGGTAAAAGCAGTCTTCCTCTGGCAGGAGGTCACCGATCCCGAAACCGCTCCCGCGCCCCCGGCGGGTTCCGGTCGCATGATCGCCTGGAAACACGAAAAGGTGAATGCAGCACCCGGCACCCTCGCCCTTACTCCATGGCGCGACCTTCCGCCACCCGTGAAAGACGGAACGTCCTGGATACGGCCTGTTTCGGCTCACGGCTCGATCACCTTTCCTGGGGCGATTCTCGTCAACAACGACGACGACGACGCAAACGGGCAGGAAGACCGGACGCAGACTTCCCTGACACTTGGGACGGAAAACGATCTGATCGCTGTGAACTTCGAGGCCACCGCTCCGGGAGCGGACGAACAATCCCTGATCTATCGTCTTGAAGCGACCGGCGCGGGCAAAGTCCGCCTTTGGGAAGCATTTCCGAACCAACAGCCACAGTTGGTCGCCCTACCTTACAAACTCCAAACCCGCGATTATACCGGAGGTGCCGGGCCACGCCCCACTTACTACATCGAAGCCACCAAAGCAGGCTCGATGAGTCTGAAACTCAACGCCGAGGTCCTTGGCCAGAAACTCGCCCTTGTTGCCACCGCCGAGTTCCAGAGCCTTGAAATCTCCATCGACTTCGCCGCCAATATGAAGGGCGTCATCGGAGACATCGTTCCGTCCAACCTTGCGAACAGCAAGGCCGTGCATTTCGTCACGACCAAGAGCGCCACCCCCACCGATGCGGTCATCCTGACGGCCAATGGGATCAGCGGCGACCAAATCACACCTCAACACCCCAACCAGCTTGTGGAATGGGTGGGAGCCGTTCCCATTTCCGGAAATTCCCCTACCGCCGGAATCCCCCGATCCGCCACGGGCAAGTATCCCGTGTCCATCCGCCTCCGAGGCACCGGCCAAACGACCGCCTCCACGATGGTCTGGGTGACCTGGGCGAATCTTTCTGCGCAAAGCTCTACGCAAGGCCAGACGCCGCTCATGTTGGCGCCGCAGGAAATTTTCGACGCCCCTCCCAATTCAACGACTATAATTGGCTACAAGTTCAGTGGCAAAATCATTTGGCGGTATGTTTGCGAACCGACAGAGATGTTTAATCTCACTTCGGACGTTCCCAATTTCAATCAGGCTCCCACGGTCCCCGCGCCGGGA
Source organism: Luteolibacter sp. (assembly GCA_039933825.1). Classification (GTDB taxonomy): domain Bacteria; phylum Verrucomicrobiota; class Verrucomicrobiia; order Verrucomicrobiales; family Akkermansiaceae; genus Luteolibacter. Next base: position 281 of record JBDTNJ010000189.1, on the reverse strand, counting down.
ATTCATCCGTGGACCGGTGCTTCTCTCTCCCCCGGAGCAACATTGCGCTTCGACGCGTCGAGACAGACCCGAATAGTTGCCAGATCAAATGATTCTGGCATCGATCAGTTGATGCACGCTGGACACCCTGATATCATGGCATATCCGTCGGATCCGATTGAGGGTAACGACGATCCGGATTTGGGTGCCGAGACATTCCCATACCTGCCATTGGGCACACCCGCCGTTTTAACCCGAAAACCGAAGTTGGATGATTTTCGGCTAAGCGGCACAGGTTTCTG
>JBDTNJ010000188.1:0-2951 GCA_039933825.1 Luteolibacter sp. | reverse complement strand
CCGCGAGACGCTGGCCAACAAGCCGTTCGTGATCCTGCTAGGCGCGGTTTTCCTGACATTCTTCGGCCTGTTCTGCGCGATCGTCGTCTATAGCAACGTGAACATTTACTACATCTGCGGCGGCAACAAGGACGCCGCGGGAGACGTCGGAGCGAACGTCGGCGTGATCAAGGGCCTCGGTGAGCTTGCGATGTTGCCGGTCTTCGGCTTCCTGGCGGCGCGCTTTCAAAAACACCGGCTGGCCGCGGCCGGCGTCGCCGTCGGCGCGGCGGGCTATTTGCTAAGCTGGTTTTTCTACACCCCGGCTTCGCCCTATCAGCAACTCGTCGCCTATCTACCCGCCAATCTCGGGCTCTGTGCCTGTTGGCTGCTCAACGGGTCGATGCTGGCGGACATCTGCGATAGCGACGAGCTGGCGACCGGCCGCCGCCGCGAGGGGATGTTCACCGCGGTTTTTGCGATTTGCTATAAAGGCGGAATCGCGGCCGGGACGCTCTTCGGAAACTATCTCCTGCAATGGTCCGGTGCCCGCGGCGAATCGAGTGCCGGGTCTAAATTCGTCACGATGGCTCCGGAGGCGATCCAGCACATCCGGGTCGCCTACCTGCTGCCGCCCGCCCTCTGCTATCTGGGTGCCGCCGCGTGCATGGTCTGCTATCCGCTCACCCGGGCGCGGGTAAGGGCGACCCGCGAGAGTTTGGAAAATCGTCATGCCTGCTGCTGACGCGGGAAAATGAAGCGGTCCGGGGAATTCCGCGCCGAATCTTCCCTGTCTCTCGTCCGCTTCCCGTGCTTCACTTTCCCCATGCAGATGCTTTCAGCCGATCCGACTCCCGAACTCCTCTCTCCCGCAGGAAATTGGGACTGTGCCCGTGCGGCGGTGGCGGCCGGGGCGGACGCGATCTATTTCGGGCTGCCGAAGTTCAACGCCCGGCTGCGCGCCGACAACTTCATCGAGGCTGATTTGGAAGAACTTATGGAATTCCTCCACCGCCACGGGGTGAAGGGATTCGTGACGATGAACACGCTCATTTTCACCAGTGAAATGAAGGCCGCCGAGGAGCAGTTGCGGAAAATAGCCGCCGCCGGCGTGGATGCGCTCATTATCCAGGACCTCGGCCTCGCGAAACTCGCGCGAACCGTCGCGCCGAACGTCGAGCTTCACGCCTCCACCCAGATGACGATCACCTCGCCGGAAGGTCTGGCGTTCATCGAGACCCTCTTCCCACTCGAACGCGCTGTGCTTGCCCGCGAACTTTCCATCAAGGAAATCGAGCGTTTTCACGCCCATAACACGGAGCATCTTAAACTGAAAACTCCATTAGAAGTCTTCGTCCATGGTGCTCTCTGCGTCGCGTATTCCGGCCAATGCCTCACTAGCGAGTCGTTAGGTCAGCGCAGTGCGAACCGGGGCGAATGCGCCCAAGCCTGCCGCATGCCGTATGAAATCGTCGTCGATGGTGAAACCCGCGACCTCGGCGCAGTCCGCTATCTTCTCAGCCCGCAAGATCTCGCCGCCGCCGATCTCATCCCAGATCTCGTTAGAGCTGGTGTGAAATCCTTCAAGATTGAAGGCCGCCTGAAATCCCCCGAATACGTCTCCGCCGTCACCCGCGTCTATCGAAAAGCCCTCGATGCAGCGATCGCCCATAAGGAATCACCCATCACCGCCACTGACCGCTACGAGCTGGAAATGACCTTCTCCCGTGGCCTCAGCACCGGCTGGTTCGCGGGCACCAATCACCCCTATCTCACTCACGGAAAATTCGGCAAAAAGCGCGGCCCTCTACTCGGGGAAATCACCGACTGCGGCCCCGGTTGGGTTCGTCTCGGCAAACTCACCGGCGTTCCCTTCACCGCCGGCGATGGCGTGGTCTTCGATGCCGGGGAAAACCGCGACCTCGAACAAGGCGCGCGCATCTGGGTGATCGAGGGCGACCGCCTCATTTTCCACCTCACCTACAGCGGCATCAACTTCGACCGCATCAAACCCGGCCAGACCCTCTACAAAACCTCCGATCCCAAGCTCGACTCCGAGCTCCGCCGCTTCTGGCAGAACACCCGCCCCGTTGAGAAAAAATCTCCGCTTCATTTTACCGTCACCGGTAAATCCGGTGAACCGATCACGGTAGCGGTGGTCTATAACAGTCGCACTTTTTCAGAGTCATCGCCCATACCTTTGTTGGAGGCTGAAAAGCATCCATTAGTAACGGAGAAACTCGCGGAACAACTCGGCCGACTCGGCGATTCCTCCTTCGAACTCGGCTCGCTTGACAATCAGCTAGAAGGAAATTGCCACATCGCCGTCTCCGCCTTGAACCAGCTCCGCCGCGCACTCGTCAAACAGTTGGAAGACGCTGCCGCCATCAAGCCGGAGCGGCCGGTTATCACCACCAGCTATCGCGATCTGCTTCCCGCCGTCACTCCTGCGGAAACCCCGCCGCCGCATCTCTCGGTGCTCTGCCGCACGATCGCCCAGCTCACCGCCGCCATCCAATGCGGCGTGGAAACGATCTATTGCGACTTCGAAGACCCGCGCCGCTACAAGGACGCCGTCGTGCTTTTCCGATCTGAAGTCTCAAATTTAAAATCACAAATCCACCTCGCGACTCCAAGGATCCTCAAGCCCGGTGAAACCGGCTACCTTAAACTCATTGAAAAAGCCGCTCCCGATGGCCTGCTGCTCCGAAATCTAGCAGCACTCTATTTCTACAGAGACCGCCACGACCTAAAAAAAATCGGCGACTTCTCGCTCAACGTCGCCAACCCGATCACCGCGAAACTTCTGATGGAGAGCGCCGCACTCGATCACCTCACGATTTCCTACGACCTCAACATCGGCCAGGTGCTCGAACTGCTCCACAGCGCGCCGCCCGAGTGGTTCGAGCTAACACTTCACCAGCACATGCCGATGTTTCACATGGAGCACTGCGTCTTCTGCACCTTCCTCA
>JBDTNJ010000187.1:0-1559 GCA_039933825.1 Luteolibacter sp. | reverse complement strand
GATTGGGCAGACTCATTTCGGCTGAAACAGGGCTTATTGTCTGTGGGGCGGCTGGCGACGTCCAAGAGGCGCTGGCCCTTGTGGAAGCATCGAAGCCGGATCTAGTGATTACCGATTTAACGTTGCCGGGGCGCAATGGCTTGGAGCTGATAAAGGATCTGGGTGCCCTGCACCCTCAGTTACCGGTTATCGTCCTCTCGATGCATGATGAAATCATGTATGCGGAAAGAGCGCTACGTGCGGGAGCACGGGGCTACGTGATGAAAAATGCCCCGCCTGAACGTCTGATAGAAGCGATTCGCATGGTTCTGGACGGTGGCGTTTATGCCAGCCCCTCCATTACCACCCATTTGCTGCAAACCATGTCTAACGCAAAAGGTCAAACCAAGCCGAGTTTCCCCATGGAGCGCCTCACTGACCGCGAAATGGAAGTTTTCGAGCTGATCGGCACGGCTAGGAACAATCACGAAATCGCCAGCCGCCTCGGCATCAGTCCGCGAACCGTGGATGCCCACCGCTCACACATCCGCGAGAAATTGGGCCTGGGTGACTGCAATGAACTGACCCGCCAAGCAATCCGCTGGGTCGAGGTCGGGTTGCTGGGTAAGTGATTGATGGCTAATGGTATTGCGTACGCCGCCTAGTGAATTTCCCGATAAGTGACACGGACACTTACGGATATACAGGGAGGGGCGCTGTGCTAGCTTGGACCCTCCCATTGGGGAGTCTAACCCATCCATCCATGCAAACCGTCATTTCACACCGTTTCAAAAACCGTCAGGACGCAGGTCGTCGGCTCGCACAGCGTTTGACGAAATTCGCCCAGCTCCCGAACGTGATCATCCTCGCGTTTCCCAACGGCGGCATCCCCGTCGCCATGGAAATTTCAAAAGCTCTCGACAAGCCGTTTGATGTCCTGTTAGTCAGGGAGGTCACCCTGCTTGCCGACGGAAAGACCGTCCTTGGAACAATCACCAGCGGCGGCGTGCGGGCTCTGATCTGTGACCTGATCGATCGCATGCATCTCAGCCAGTCAGATGTGAGCGAGGCTGTCCTCAGGGAATCCGTTGAACTGGCTCGCCGTGAGAAAATCTATCGGGGTGATCATCCATCACTCGATGTGGCGGATCAAACGGTCATTCTTGTTGATGACGGCGTCACGCCCTGCTCCGCTTTCCGCGATGCCATCCGGCTGCTGCGTCGTCAACACGTGGAGCGCATTGTAGTGGCGGTTCCCGCAGCGTCCCGCAATGAGACTTGCGATCTTCGGGCCGAAGCCGACGAAGTAGTGGCTCTCGCCGAATCGGACGCCTGTAGCTCACCTGAGAAATGGTTTAAAAATTTCACCCGTGCCACCGATGCCAAAGTCTGCCGCCTACTGGCAAAAGAATGGCCGCTGCTCAGTCACTAGAAATACAACACACTGGAGAAATTCAAGCAATGGCAACAGCAGACTGGAAATCAGACGACTGAACCTCTCCGCTATCCCTCTTCCCCCGAACTCCCCCCAAGCACCGGGTGCCTATCCCCGGGCGGCCGCGGCTCTCATGAGCCGCGGC
>JBDTNJ010000186.1:0-11352 GCA_039933825.1 Luteolibacter sp. | reverse complement strand
CGGTGCTCAGTGGGGCCTCACTTGGTGCGAATCCAGAGCTGAAGGTCTTGCTGGAACAAGCTCAAAAGGCGATCCATGAGCGCCTTGCACGGTAAGGATGCCGATCGGGTCAAACTTCTCACGCCAAATCTTGGGAATCGCCTTGCCCGTTGTCCTGACTTTCTCCACACTTACCCATGCCTCTCGTTTTGCGCATTTGCTGGGATAATCCGGGGGGAGAATTCCGGCGGCGCGAGGCGGGGGGCCTTTTCTGAGTCTTTGGTGTAAATCACCCAAGTGAAATTCACAGGCTTGGTTCGAATCCGCCGGGATCGCGCAATTGCCGTTCCCAAATGAAGCGGCGGAAAAGCACTTTTACCGCTGCTGTGAGCGGCACGGCGAGCAGGGCTCCCACGAAGCCGCCCAGAACGAGTGACCAGAACAGCATCGAGAAAATCACTGTCAGCGGGTGCAGCCCTACCGAGTCACCTACGATCTTGGGGGCGGTCACCAACGAATTAATCTGTTGGACGATGATGAAGATACCTAACACACAGCCGACATAGGCCCACGCCCCCATTCCGAACGGTGCGGCACCTTGTGCGTGGAGGTAGGCGATGATGCATGCCGGGATCAGGCAGAGAATGTTGCCGATGTAGGGAATGATCCCCAGGATCGCCATGAATATCCCGATCAATAGTCCATAAGGCAGCCCGAAGATCATCAGTGCGAGGCCTACGAGTATCCCGTCGATTGCAGCCACCAGCACCTGCCCGCGGAAGAATGAAACCAGATAGCCGTTGATTTCCTGTAGTGTTTCCACCAGTTCCGTTTTGAAGTGCGAGGCCTTGAGCGGCACATAGTGGTGCCATTGGTTGCGGATCGACGCAGAGTCCTTGAGGAAAAAGAACAGGTACACCGGCACCATGATCATGCCGAGCACAAGTCCCAGGAATCCTAACACTTTAGTGGATCCTGCTGATAGCCAATCTCTCACGGTCTTGAGAATGACCCCTTGATACTCGAACAGCATCCTTCCACCGCGGCTCTTTGAAAAATAGTCCAACGATTTCTGCTCGGGAACACCATCTTTCGTTAGCGCTGGCTCGCCGGGCTGTTCCGGGTCTGTGAGCAGCCAGCCGAGCGGGCCGTTTTGATTGCGGATTTTCAGGTCGTTGAGGGTGCCGGCGAGGGCGGGGGAGAGATGTTCCGTATCGTCATCCTTCGCAGGAGCTGTGGTTTTGTTCGCTGCCTCCTCGGTTTGTGCCGGGGTTTTGGGCTTCGCCAGGAAATCCCGCAATGCGCCGTGGCTGCGCTGGATTCCCGGAAGCACGGCTGCCACCAACAAGGTGACGGCGATGAGAATCATGATAAAAAGAGTCACCACCGACCAAAGCCGGCTCATCCCGCGTCTTTCAAGAAACCTAACAATAGGGTCGAGCACATAGGCGATGATTCCCGCAACGATCAGCGGGATGAGCACCGGTTGGAGAAACCCGAAAACCTGGCCAATCAGCCAGATCAGTCCGACTAACAAGGCCCCGAGCACCAGGATGGAAACTCCGGTGGCGGCGTTCCACAGGGTTTTTTTCTGAAATTCGGTCGGGTAACGCATGATCGAGGAAGTCTCGCGCCGTGTTATGAATGCTGCCTCGCGCGATACCAATTACAAAACGTCCTGACTTTCGGACCGAGCGGCGGCGTTTTTCGCAATCCGATCGAGCACACCATTCACGAAACGTTTCGAATCCGTCGTACCGAAACGTTTCGCCAGCTCGATCGCTTCATTGATCGCAACCTTCGGCGGCGTGTCGGCATGAAGAATCTCATACGTCGCCATTCGCAAAATCGCCCGGTCCACCGGATCAATCCGTTCGGGTGAGAAATTATCGACCACCTGGGCCAGCGTTTCATCGATGGATTCTTTCTTCAGCAGGATTGCATCCACGAGATCATCAGCTTTGCGGCGGAGTTCCTGGATTTCCGCCTTGGACTCGCGCAGCCGGGTGAGATCGGCTTGTTCGGGAAATTTTTCGGGCTCCTCGACCATGCGCAGCCGGTCGGAGATGCGTTGCAATCGGCGAATCGTTGCGGCTACCGCTTCCAGTTGGCCGCGTAATGCGGGGAAATCCTCAATGCCTTGAAGAAAGCGCTGGCGTGTCATCGCAAGATCACGGTCCAGTTTGAAAAGGCTGCCCAACGCACTGCTGAAGCTTTCCGCCACCGATGCATCATCATCGTCTTTCGGCAGGCGCTCCAGTTTCGCGAATGACGTGCTCCAGCCGGATTCCAACTCGGCGATGCGCCGGAGATCACTTTTCAAACTTTCCGCCTGCGGCCATGCGGCGAGCAAGGCATTTGCCGTTTCCTGGCGCTCCACGAATTCTGACAAGCGCCCCTCACGCCCGTGGGCGAGGTGATGGACGGTGCGGAATGTCGCAAGTTGCAGGCTGCGGCGATCCGATTCGGTTACGAAATCCCAAAAAGGATCACGCAATGCCGCCGGATCCGCGCCACCTTCTAGGTCAGCGCAGTAGAGGAATTGGACGACCGCCTCGCGGATGTGGCGGCGGCTAGGCATTACGATGCTTTTTAAAACTGGAGTTGCGACTCATGGATTTGTCAAGTTCCTGGAATAGGTCAATCATCGAGGCGGCGGCGCGGGCGGCTTCTTTGCCACGGTTGAGCGCGGCCCCGATGCAGCGGGCGTAAGCTTGTTTTTCGTCATCGACCAGCAATACTTCATGAATCACCGGACATAACGATTTGATTGCTAGGCTTTGGAGTGAATCCGTCACCGAACGGGCCACCAGATCGGCGTGTTCGGTCGAGCCGCGGATGATCAGTCCGAGGGCAATGATGCAAGCCGGAGGCTCACGATCGAGGATGGACGCAACCATCACCGGGATTTCAAAAGCACCCGGAACACGGATCAGATCCACCCGGCCCTGCGGCACCAGTTCGCCGAGCTCTTCAAGCGCGTTTTCGACCAAGGCATCCGTGTATTGCTCGTTGTATTTCGAGGCAATAATGCAGACCCGGACTTTTGGTCCGATGGTGCGGGGTTTCGGCGGCAAAGCGGACGACATGCGCGGGGTATGGCGGGCGGTGAAGGAAAAGTCAATCGGCAGACAAGGAGATTCCATCCTGCTGCGGTTTTCACTTGGCGGGTAATGGATCTGAACGATCATGCGCGTATGCTTTCATTTCGTGAGGCGTTCGATCTGATCTTGGAAAATACCCCGCTGCTGGCGATGGAGCGCTGTCGGCTGGAAGATGCCGCCGGCCGTGTCTTACGCCAGAACGTGACGGCGGATCGGTCGTTTCCCCCATTTGATCGGGTGATGATGGATGGATTCGCCCTCAAATCAGCCGATTGGTTGACGGGACAGCGGTTTTTTAGAATCACCGATTCCGCCCCAGCCGGGCGTGAGCGAGTCGTCCTGGCGGATGAGCCGGGAACGTGCGTGGAAGTGATGACCGGTGCCCCATGCCCCTTGGGGGCTGATTTGATCGTGCCGGTGGAAGAGGTGATTTCAGTACAGATTGGGATAGTTAGATTTTCAGAGCAACGTGAGCAGGTCCCCGGCAGGTTCATCCATCGTGCCGGTAGTGATGCCTCAGAGGGACAGGTATTGCTGGAATCAGGGTGCTTGCTTGGCTCACGGGAAATTGGCGTCGCCGCGTCTTGTGGAGCTTCTTGGTTAGAGGTTTCCTGTTTGCCGAAAATCGCAGTGGTCGCCACCGGAGACGAGCTCGTAGCTGTGGATCAAGCCCCTGCCGCGCATCAAATCCGGCAATCCAACGGTCACTCGCTCGCTGCCGCTCTGACGCGCGCGGGTCATCCCCCTCTATCCGTGAGTGCGCTGGGTGATGAGGTTTCCGAAGCTTCGCCGTTGCTCGAAAAGCTTTTGGGAGATCATGATTGGTTGGTTATAACCGGAGCTGTGTCGAAAGGCTCGCGTGATTTTGTACCCCTGTTGTTGGGGGAGCTCGGCTGTCGGCTGCTGTTTCATGGAGTGGCGCAACGCCCCGGCAAACCGGCGGGTTGCTGGATCGCTCCGAGAGGTCAGATGATCATGGCGCTGCCAGGCAATCCCGTTTCGGCCCTCACCGGACTTTATGCATTGGTTCTTCCCGCCTTGGCGGCGGCGTCCGGGTTGCCGCAAGCCAAGCGGCGTCAGGTGGTGATGGAGGATCGGTTGCAGGGCCTGCCGGAATTCACCAGGCATCTTCCGGTGATCTTAAGTGCGGATGGCCGCGCCGAAGCCGCAAACACTGGCAACAGCGGTGATTTCATCGGCTTGCTCAAGAGCGATGGATTCATCACGCTGCCTCCACGGGGAAATGAATCCAACGTCTATCCATACACTCCCTGGTACTGAAATCTAATGGAAAATTCCGATCAATCCCGCTTCACCCACGTCCGCGAGGGGCAACCCACAATGGTGGATATCACTTTGAAATCGCCAAACCGCCGCACCGCCATCGCTGAAGCGCGCATGGAGCTGGGCGTGGAAATCATCGCTAATTTCCGTCAGAACGATCTCCACGGACCCAAAGGTCCCGTTTTTCAAACCGCCATCATCGCGGGCACCATGGCGGTTAAGAAAACCAGCGAGCTCATCCCATTCTGCCACCCGCTGCCGGTGGAGAATTGTGAGTTTCAGATCACTCCGATCGACACCGCCATCGTCATTCGCTGCGAGGTTTCCACCACAGGGAAAACCGGTGTGGAAATGGAGGCCATGACCGGGGTCAGTGTCGCCGCTCTCACCGTTTATGATATGTGCAAGGCCTTGAACAAAGCCATCCGCATTCTCGATATCCGCCTCATTTCAAAAACCGGCGGCAAGTCGGGCGAATTCCACGCATGAATCCACATCAACAACTTTGCGGCCTCGTTCTCGCTGGTGGGCGCAGCTCGCGCATGGGCCAGGACAAGGCGGCGCTGGTCCACCCGGATGGTCGGACATTGGCACGGAGAACTTGCGATCTGCTCGTCGAAGCAGGTTGCGAAAGGGTCGTCCTCTCACTCCGCCACGATCAGGAAATTCCCGCAGGATTGGCGGATTTTGAAAACCTTACCATCGTCCGCGACCCTGCTGGTGAAAGCGTGGGGCCGATCGCCGGCATGGTCAGTGGGATGCGCATGCAGGCCGCTGCCGATTGGTTAGTGCTCGCTTGCGATCTGCCGCGGCTGGATCCAGCCACACTTTCAGCGCTTGTGGGGTCGAGGCGGGATGGGGAAAAACTCCTCGCTTACCGCAGCGAGTTTGATGGACTCCCAGAACCGCTTTGCGCCTTTTACTCCAGTGATTCATTGCCCATAGTGGAGCAGGCCCTCGCCGATGATATGCGCTGCCCGCGGAAGATTCTCATCCGCAACGATTGCCGGCTGCTAGTCCCGGTCACACCAAACGCCCTCGACAACGCCAACACGCCAGAAGATTGGGCCTCGGCCATCCTCCCATGAAATCCTACACTGTCAGCTATTTCGGGTTGCTCGCCGAGCGTCGCGGTATTTCGGAAGAACAGGTCACCAGCACTGCCGGAACCCCATCGGAGCTCTATCAGGAACTGGACGCCACTCACCAACTCGGTCTCACCGTTGGGAATTTCCGCGCCGCCGTGAACGACGAATTCGCCGCGTGGAATCATCCGCTTGAGACGGGCGACCGCATCGCCCTGCTGCCACCGATGTCGGGTGGTTAGAAAATCACCAGTCATGTCATCCTCCATCCGGTTTTCCCTCGTTGATCATGCGATCGATTGCCCGTCGCTCGCTGCGGAATTGGTGGATCCAGCGGCAGGTGCGGTGGTCACTTTCGACGGGCGGGTGCGCGATCACAACGACGGGCGGCTCGTCAGCCACCTCGAATATCAAGCCTATCCGGCACTGGTGGTTTCCACCGGCCAGAAAATTCTCGAAGAGGAATGCGCCCGATATGGCATCCTCCGCGCACGTGCCTCCCACCGCACCGGGCCGCTCGCCATTGGCGAGGCCGCAGTGTGGTTAGGCGTGGCATCCGCTCATCGGGGGCCTGCTTTCGATGCTGCCCGCGCGATTATGGAGCGCCTGAAATATGAACTCCCGATTTGGAAAAAGGAGATCTACGCGGATGGCCATACCGAATGGGTCGGCCCGGACAATAAATCCGCCGAAACCGGAATCACCCGCGAGGTCGTCCCCAAGTGGCAGGCCAGTCTGTTGGAAATCTGGATTTCCGGGGGCAGCAACTTCCGTGGGCGCCATGAGATGGGGAGCTTGGATCACGAAATCCGCAGTGTCCCGGAAATTGAATGTGTCGCCGGCATGGGCCTGCGTGGTGACCGCTATTTCGGCTATAAGGAGAACTTCAAAGGCCAGGTCACGTTCTTTGATGCGGATGCCGTCCAGGCCGTGCGCGATCATTTTGGGAAGCCCGATCTATCAAGTTCCGTGTTTCGCCGGAACCTCATTGTCCGAGGTGTCGATCTAGGAGCATGGATCGGAAAGCGCTTCAGTTTCCAAGGCATCGAATTCGAAGGCAGCGAAGAATGCAAACCCTGCTACTGGATGGACCAAGTGGCCGCCCCCGGAGCCGAAGTGTTCCTGAAACCGAATTTCCGCGGCGGCCTGCGTGCGAGAATTCTCGCCAGCGGCGTTCTGAAAGTCGATAGATAGTAACTGTCTCCTTAGCCCTCTAGGAGTATGTCTGGAAATTGATGTGATAGAATGAACTCTAGCCAAGCGGACCTGCGAGATTAAGGCCTTGGTGAAATAAAGTGGGGCACTGTCAGTGGTCTGCCTTCGCCTTTTTTTCGAGGGCGGCTTTCATCTGCTCGATGAATTCACGGTCAGACTGACTCAGCCGATCGAGCGCGATTTCGACTGCTTTTTGGTTTACCAGTAGCCGGATTTTTCCGCCCCGCGTGACCGTCGGGTTTGGAGGTGGTGCGGGCATTTCTGGCTCGGCAGCTCCTTTGGGTGCCTCTGCCACGAGATCCTCGAAGGCAATGAGTTTCCCTTCCAAGGGCTTTCCTTCAGTGTTCGTCCAGAAGCGTGATTCGTAGAGCACGATGTGGGTGACGTAGCGTATTTTCTCGGATTCCATTTGATTCGGTTCCACTGACGCCAAGGGACTCAATGAACCACCCACCGGACGAGTCCTAAACCTTTGCGGATTCGCCGGAATCGCCACCTGGGTGAAAACGGGCGAGCTGAGAAGAAGCCAAAGGAAACCCGTAGTCTGGAAAATTTTCATGGCTGCGAAAGCTGGGGATAATACTGACCTCGTTGGCAATACCTACACCAGTGCCTTCCGATTCGCCACGCCGAATTGAGGATCGGGATGTCGCTTGGTTTTCCACACGGTTCGGTCACCCACCACCTGAATTGCGCCAACAGGGGCCTGATGATTCCAACGATGCGGAAATTACTTCTAAGAATCGTCGGAATGGGGTGTCATATCCATTGTTATGAAAATTTTGACGTGGAGTTTGTTGTTGGCTGCATTTTCCCAATTCACCCTCATGGCCCAGGACACGGACAACCTCCGCATGGAAAGAGACAAGCTCATCGCGCGCGGAATGTGGCGGGATGTGGTGAATCAATATGAGGAAAAATTCTCCGCCATTTTGGATGCTGGATCGGGCTCGGATCTGTCCCGCGCGAATGAAGCATTGAGCAATCTGAAGGTATGGGGCGAGCTCGATGGACTTGTCGAACGGGCCATCATCGCTCATCCGGGCAACGCGAGTTTACTCACCTCGGCGGCGGAGATTTACCGGCGCGCACCGCATTCCGGTCAGATCATCGCCGGGGAATTCACCCGTTCCTACGGCGGAAACCGGTCGTTCCGCGGCAGGTCGGGCGGGGAGGGCACGGCGGCTGCGGGACAATTCGTGCAGACCGAGTATCGCGATCACGTTCGCTCGCTTCAGCTCTTACAGTTGGCGGTCACGAAGCAGGAATTTCCAGCAGAGGGCATCTTGGCGTGGCGCGAGATGGCGGAAGTTTTCAGAGGAATGGAAGCGTGGAAATGGCAAACGCTCACACCGCTGGACCATCTGCCCGAGTGGGGTGAGCCCGGTCCCGAGGGCGGCACGGAAGGAGCACCATGGAAGGTCGATCATCCGGTGATGTTTGAATTGCCCGCGTCATTCGAGGCGGCGAAAAATGACGGCGAGCGCTGGCGCTGGGCACTCGCGGAGCAGGCCCGCCTTAGCACGGAAGCGGATATGGCGGCCTTGATGATTTCCCAGCGGGCGTCGTTTTCAGCTAGCCAGTTCGGCACGGAAACGCTGTCGTCCTACGGTTGGTGGCGCGAGCAGGATCCTGATAGCGCGAAGGGCATCCTAGAAATGGACACGCTGGCGGAGGACGAGTGTCTGGCAAAAACCTCGGATGGCGTCCGCCGTTTCAAGCTGCCTGCGGAGCATCATTTCATCGCACTCTATCGGTCGATCCTCGATAACAGGCTCGTCGGGGGATCGGCGGGCGATTCGCTGGTAGAGGTGTTTCTCAACCGCCGCCAGTATGACAAAGCTCGCGAGGTGCTGGAGCAGACCATCGCGAAACACGGGCCGGGCGGCAGCGATTCACGCAAGAAGCTGCTCAGGCAGATCACCGGAAACTGGGGCCGCTTCGAGATGGCCACCACCGTTCCCGCAGGCACAAAGCCACATCTCCCGCTAGTTTTCCGCAACGCAGCCAACATCAAGCTAACCGCTGCGCCGGTGGACATGGATGCGGTGCTGCGGGACACGATGGAGTATTTGAAAAGCAATCCCGCCGAGCTCGATTGGCAGCGGCTCAACCCGTCGCAGATCGCCCAACAGCTCATCTCCGGCAAAGGCTCGAAATACCTCGGCAAGCCAACCGGCACCTGGGAAATGCCGCTGACCCCGCGCGAGAAACACCGCGATACCCGCGCCGAAGTGGAAGTCCCTATCAGCAGCGCCGGTGCCTTCTGGATCAGCGGGGAGATGGAGGGCGGCAATTCGTTCCAGACGCTGGTGTGGATCGTCGATTCGGTGCTCGTCCAGCACGATGTGGCCGGCAAGAAACAATGGTGGCTGGCGGATGCCGCGACGGGCGCACCGGTGGCCCAGGCGGAGATCCAGTTTTTTGGATACAGGAATATCTATCTGGATCGCAAGCTGCCGCTCCAACGCCGCAACGAGGTACGCACCAAGGAATTCACCCGCACGACGGATGCGGACGGGAAAACGCTGCTGGGTCCCGGCGACTGGGATGATCAATATCAATACTTGGCAATCGCCCGTACCAAGGGACGCAATGCGGCGTTTTACGGATTCCAGGCGATCTATGTGGAGCAGCCGCAATATGAAAATGGTAACCGCGATATCACTTACGGAATCTCGGATCGGCCACTCTACAAGCCGGGCGATACCGCGCACCTGAAGTTCTATCTGCGCAACGTTGGCTACTTCCAGCCGGACGAATCACGCTGGGCGAACCAGACCGGCAAGCTCACGTTGATGAACGGACGCGGCGAGGAAGTCATCAAGATCGAGAAGCTGAAAACCGATGCGCTCGGCGCGATGGAAACCGAAATCGTGATTCCGAAAGACGCGGTGCTCGGGAACTGGAGCGCGAACTATCAGATCGGCGATCGCATCGCGGCGAGTGTCAGTTTCCAGGTCGAGGAATACCGCAAGCCGGAATACGAAGTGACGGTGGACGCGCCTGTGGAGCCGGTGAAGCTCGGCGACAAGTTCACCGCCACGGTGAAGGCGATGCATTTCCATGGCTCTCCCGTTAGAAATGCAAATGTGGAGGTGATCGTGAAACGCAGCTCAATGGGCGAGCGTTGGTTTCCCGGCTGGCGCTGGGATTGGCTCTACGGGGCGGGTGCCTGGTGGAATGGCAGCGAGGCATCGTGGCATCCCACATGGAAAAGCTGGGGCTGTATCCCGCCGCACCCGCCGTGGTGGCAGGGGAACCGTTGGACGCCGGACGAGCTTGTGTTGAAAACCAACATCGCCATCGGACCCGACGGCACGGCGAAGGTGGAAATCGACACCGCGCCCGCGAAGCAGGTGCATGGCGATCTCGATGCAAAATACACCATTGAGGCCCGCGTAGTGGATGCCTCGCGCCGCGAGGAGCGCGGCACGGGATCGGTGATCGCTGCTAGGAAACCTTTTGAAGTCATTGTCTGGACAAATCGCGGCTATGCGAAGGCGGGTGAGGAAACCGAAGCCACCATTTCCGCCGCCACTCTGGCAGGGAAGCCGGTGGTGGGCGCGAAGGGCACACTCAAGCTTTTCAAACTCAGCAGCGGTGAAAACGGCCGCATCGATGAAAAAGAAGTCCAGTCATGGCCCGCGGAGACGGATGCGGCTGGGGAGATTCATCAGAAATTTGCCGCGCCCGCCACCGGGCAGTATCGTCTTGCCGCCAGCCTCTCGTTCAAGGAGGGCGAAACGGCGGAAGGCGCGTCCATTCTGAACGTGCAGGGCCCGGGCCGCAGTGATCCGGCGGATTGGAAATTCGGCCCGCTCGAACTCGTTTCCGACAAGCTGACCTACACGCCCGGCGAGACGCTGAAACTCCGCGTCAACAGCGATCAGAACAACGCGCATGTCTGGCTGTTCCTGCATATGGCGGGAACCAGTGGCCGCGAGGCACGGCGCATCCAGCTCGACGGCAAGAGCCTCGAAGTCGATGTCCCACTCGATCTGAAGGACATGCCGAACATGTTCATCGAAGGCGTGACCGTCCACGGCGCGCAAGTCCACTCGGCGGTCCGGCAAATTCTGTTGCCGCCGGTTAGTAAACTCATCGAGGTTACCTTGGAACCCGCGAAACCCAGGGTGAAACCCCGCGAAACTTCAGCACTGCGCGTCACCCTGCGCGATGCGGATGGAAAGCCCGTGGTGGGCACCGCCGTGCTGACGATTTACGACAAGTCACTCGAAGCCATCACCGGCGGCTCGAATGTCGCGGCGATTCATGAGAATTTCTGGACGTGGAAAAACAGTTATTACCCGAGAGGTGGCCTCGATTCCATTCCCTCCTCGTCCGGAAATCTGCTGCGTCCAAAGGCGATCGGGATGCAAGGGCTCGGACGCTTTGGCGATGATAACTTAGGCCGGTTGGGTAGTGGAACTGGCGGAGGAAAAGCATCCCGGATGAGAGGCATGGTCAGTGATGGCGCCGCTCCCATGGCCATGTCCGCTGCCGCGCCGATGGATAAAACAAAAGAAGCGCTTTTCGCAGACGCACCGGGTGGGGAAGGGGGGACGGCGCCTGCGACTCCGATTCTTGTTCGCAAGGATTTCGCGGATCTTCTGAAATGGTCCGGCGCGATCCAGACCGACGCGGAAGGCAAGGCCGAGATCCCCGTGGAATTTCCTGATAAT
>JBDTNJ010000185.1:0-3492 GCA_039933825.1 Luteolibacter sp. | reverse complement strand
CCGAGGTTCTGGATCATTTTCATCTGATCGAGGAAGTCGGTGAAATCGAATTTGCCTTCCTGCATGCGTTTCATGGAGCGCATCGCATCGGCCTCATTCACTTTGTCGGCGACTTGTTCGACCATGCCCACGATGTCGCCCATTCCAAGAATCCGATCGGCCATGCGGCTGGGATGGAATTCGAAAAGCTGATCTAACTTTTCTCCCTCGCCGGCGTATTTGATCGGCTTGCCGGTGACGGCGCGCATGGAGAGGGCGGCACCGCCGCGGGCATCTCCATCGAGTTTGGTGAGGATGATGCCGGTGATGCCGACGGCGTCGTCGAAGTGTTGGGCTACGGAGACGGCCTGTTGTCCGGTGGCGGAGTCGGCGACTAACAAGGTTTCCTTCGGGTTGACGAATGCATGCAGCCGTTTGAGTTCGGCGACTAGGCGCTCGTCGATCTCCTGGCGGCCTGCGGTGTCGAAAATGAGGACGGTGCCCTGTTGTTGCTCCGCCCAGACGAGTGCGTCTTTGGCGACTTTGATGACGTCGGTCTCAGTGGCTTCGGGAGTGTAGCAGGGGACGTCGATTTGTTTCGCAAGAACGGCTAACTGATCGATCGCAGCGGGGCGGTAGAGATCGCAGGCGATGAGCAGCGGGCGGCGACCTTCTTTTTTCAGACGGTTCGCGAGTTTGGCGGAAGTGGTAGTTTTACCCGCGCCATTGAGGCCGCAGATGAGGATGCGGGCGGGCGGATTGAGATCGAGCGGTGCTTGGTCACCGCCGAGTAGGTCTGCGAGTTCATCGTGGA
This sequence comes from Luteolibacter sp., assembly GCA_039933825.1. Taxonomy (GTDB): domain Bacteria; phylum Verrucomicrobiota; class Verrucomicrobiia; order Verrucomicrobiales; family Akkermansiaceae; genus Luteolibacter. Next base: position 2,699 of record JBDTNJ010000185.1, on the reverse strand, counting down.
AAATTTTAACGATTTGCTCGCCGGGTTTGATCGACTTCATTACGTCCTCGCCGAGGGCTTTTTCCTTCACTTTTGCAATGAAGTCCTTGGCGACGGCGAACTCGACGTCAGCTTCCAGCAGTGCGATCCTGATTTCGCGCAGCGCATCGGAGATGTTCTTTTCCGAGATGCGGCCGACGCCCCGGAGATTGCGGAAGGTTTTGTCAAGGCTGTCTGATAGCGAGGAGAACATGTTGGTGAAAAGTGATGGGTTGAAATGTGATAGGTTCGGACAGGGAAGTCATTCGCCGTCCGGGAGATAGGCGGATTCCAGATCGATTCTGAAGGACCATCGAAGTGGGGCTTCCGGAGCTTTTCCTGCGGTATCCTTCCATGCGATGGAGACTTGGCAAGTCGCTTGACGCAGGCGGCGATTGACCCGCCAGGAGAATTTTCCGGTTTCGACAGCGAAATTCGCAGGAACCTCGCCGAAGCCTGCGACTTTCATGACGAGGGATTTCGGATCGAGGTTTTCCACTTTCGAGAGGTCTGCTGAAATTTCAGGGAGGCGGGAGTTGATGATACTTCCCGGCTGGGGCTCGACGGGAAAAGGGGTGGTCTGGGCAAGGCCCGGGCCTGCATCTCCAGGGATACTTGCTCCATCGCGAAACGAGGTGGCGATTTCAAAACCCTTGTCATAATTTCCAAGGATGATGTTGCGCGGGAGTGTTTCGTTAGGCGAGGAGCGTGTGACTTTGCCCGGGATAACGGTGAACATGTGCTGGTATCCTAGCTCATCGCCGAGTTTGAGCATTTCCTCGGTGTAGAAGCCGCCTGGGTATGCGTAGCTGGTGACTTTCACCGGGAACTTGGACTCCAGAAAGACCTTCGAGTCACCCATTTGCATCCGCAGATAGGCGTCGTAGGCAGGCACTCCTTTTTTGCGGGCATTTTTCACCGCGATGGGGTAGGGGTGATTGACCGAGTGGCTGCCGATCGAGGCACCGTTGGACACCATTTCCTGAATCATCGCTGTGGTTAGAGCCCTGCCGCCTCCATCGACGTAGTCCTTGTAGAGGAAGATGGTGAAGGGAAAGCCAAGCTCTTTGAGGATCGGGTAGGCATCGGTATAAAAGGATTTCCAGCCATCGTCGAAGGTCAACAGGATGGATTTCTGTGGGACTTCCTTATCGCCCTTTTTCCATGCGATGAAGTCGTCCATCGAAATCACAGTGATTCCTAACTGGCGGATGGCCTCCATTTGTTTGCGAAACTTGGACGTGCGGGTGCGCATGGCCGTCTCTGGTGCGGTTTCCGAAAAATCATGGAAGCCAAGCACCGCAACCCGCACGCCGTCATCTTGCAAGGCAGGTGCTTCAACAGGGGGGGCGGCGGGCACAGGAGGTTCCTGCGCCCACAGACAGGTGTGGGTGAGGAAACAAAAAAGTAGGGCGAATTTCGTCATCGAAGGGTGGAGTTTACTTATGGGAGCGGACTTTTGGAAGTCTCAAGTCTCCCCGCAGCAGCGGCGTGTGCCCTCATTTCAAGCCGGACAAGGCCTGGACGAGGCCTTTTTGCACGGTTGGGTTCGCCAGATTGCCAAGGTGCCCACCATCCGGGAAAACCTTCAATTGTGATGGTGCGAACGTGGATTCCAGCCAGGAAAGATCCTTTGGGGGAAGTAGGAAGTCATTCCTGTTTGCCATGATCCGGACCTTGGGTTGTCTCCGCAGCTCGCTTTCCTGAACCCTGAGATTGCCCTCCCTTAGCATGGTGTTGATGCCAATACCCTGTTTCTGATAGTATGGAACGGCGAACTTGAGGAAATAATCCTTATAAGAGATTCCCATGATTTCCTGATAGCTGGAATCCCGGTGCCACGCGGAGAGCGGGGTTTTGAGGACGCCCATGTTGTCTCTCATCTGGCTGCTGAAGATGATGTCCCGCAGGGTGATGCGGAAAGTCAGACCAATGAGGTATTTTGACTCGATTCCACCGAATGGCAGGATGGTGTTAGCGGAGGGAGTCAGGGCCCCGCTCAAGGTTGCCTTGTGGAGGGTGTTGTTGACGAGGGACTGGCGCTCTGATGCTGGCCAGGCCATTGGGGCGTTTTGGAAAGCATCCACGCAGAGGCCTCCATGAATCAAGTCTACCGGCGCGTTGATAGCGACGTAGCGGTCGAAGTGAAGCAAGTCGGGTGCGGTGTGTTTTTCATCGGCAGCGAGGCGGAGGGTCAGGAAACCACCCATTGATAGGCCCACCAGCGCGCGTTTCCCAAATTTTCCGGGATACTTTCCTGACAAGCAGTGGTCGGCTGCGGTCATTGCGACAAGGAGGTCATGGCTATCGACCGGCGGGTAAACCGGCAGCGCTGTGGACGAGGCATTTTCCATGAACTCCGGGTGGAAAACGCTAGTGGTGGTGACGACCGAGAAGCCGTTGCGGTGAAGGTGCTCAGCCACGGAAAGAGTCGTCAATGAAAGCCGGTGCGAGCTGAGGCCGGGAGATATATAGACCAGCGGGGCGGTTTCCTTCTGCAGCCAGTAATTGAACTTCAACTTCCGCCCTGTGGTGGGAATGCGAACGCTAATTTCCTTGCCTTGGCTGAGGAAATCCGGATCCTGATAGGTGACCCGGACCGCGCCGAGGGTTTGCAAGGTGGATTTGTCGATCCCAAGGGACACGTCTCTGCCCACCCGTCGATGCCATCGTCGGTGACG
>JBDTNJ010000184.1:0-2492 GCA_039933825.1 Luteolibacter sp. | reverse complement strand
TGACGAGAAAAAAGAAGAAGGCACCCTTGCCGCCTGTGACAAATGCAAAAAAGGTGACGACGAAAAGAAAGAAGAAGGCACTTTCGCCTGATTCATCTCTCCTACAAATAATCTCGAAAGCCGCCGGACGACCTCCGGCGGTTTTTTTGTGCCCTTGCGGCGAGACTGACAGATAGTTGGAACAAAGTAGATTGACCAATCACGCCGCACCCCGCCAAGTTGCCGGGAGATGATCGATGTTGTCTGTGGAGTGATAGAGAATTCGGAAGGTCGCTACCTCGCCTGTTTGCGCCCACAAGGGAAACACTTGGGTGGACTATGGGAATTTCCGGGTGGAAAAGTCGATTCAGGCGAAACTCCAGTGGCCGCCCTTGTCCGTGAGTTGCAGGAGGAACTTTCGGTCGATGTCGAGGTGGTTTCATCGCTCACTCCGGTGACTTGGGCATATGCTGATAGAACGATCCGGTTGCTACCGTTTCGATGCAGGATCATCGGAGGGGAACTTCACGCCCATGAGCATGAGCAACTTCTTTGGTGCGCACCTGAAAATTTCTACGAACTCCCGTGGGCCGACGCCGACCTGCCGATTCTCCGTGAAATTGCACCGGAGGAATTGAAGAACCGCTGATTCCTTTCTGCTTCAGCTCACTTGGCAATCTGAAAACCATCGACAAGAAGTTTGGAGATTGGGGGGAAAGGAGGCTTCGACTGCCCCGTTTTCCGATTGACCGCTTTTCCATCGGGCAGCACGCTGGCGGGAGTTCCTGCTTCATTTTCAAACTCGAAAACCTCTTTCATGAAACTCCTGATTTTCCTGGTTTCGCTCGCATCCGCTGCTGCAGTCTCCGCTGCGGATGGCGGATTTTTGTTTGTCACTTTCCAAGGTGAAGCGACGCCCATGGCCGAGCAGATCTATTTTGTCGTGAGCGACGACGGGTACCACTGGCAAGCGCTCAACGGCGAGCAGCCGGTTTTAGTTAGTAAGCTGGGAGAAAAGGGCGTGCGCGATCCTTACATTCTGCGGTCCCACGATGGCGGAAAATTTTATCTGCTTGCGACGGACCTTTCCGTGAACCTCAACCACGATTGGGGACGGGCTGTGAAAGCGGGGAGCAAATCCATCGTCATCTGGGAATCCACCGATCTGGTGAAATGGTCGCAACCGCGGTTGGCACCGGTGGCCGCCGAAGATGCAGGCTGTACTTGGGCTCCAGAGGCGGTGTATGATGAGGAAACCGGCGATTACCTCGTGTTCTGGGCCTCCAAAAACGGCAGTGATCATTTTGCCAAACAGCGGATATGGGCTTGCCGGACCAAGGACTTCACGACCTTCGAAAAACCATTCATTTACATCGAAAAGGTCTCGCATGTGATCGACACCGACATCGTCCGGGATAACGGCACTTACTATCGTTTCTCAAAGGATGAAACAACGAAGGCAATCACCATGGAGGCCAGCAAAAAACTGATGGGCCCATGGCAGGACATGCCGAATTTTTCGCTGGCCAAATTGGTCGGCTACGAAGGACCGGCCTGCTTTCCGCTCAAGCCCGCCGAAGCGGGGAAACCGGCGACCTGGTGCCTTTTGCTCGACCAATACAGCAAGGGAGCCGGCTATCAGTCATTTGTCACCAATGAACTGTCCGGGGGACAATTCAAGTCCGTCTCGGATTTCAAATTTCCATTCCGACTCCGGCATGGTGCCATTTTGCCGATCTCGGAGGTCGAGCTGAAGCGGCTGAAAGACGCGTATGGCAAAGCCCCGCAAAAGGGTGTCCCTATCGAGAATCGCTCCAGATAAAGGCTTCAGTTGTTCGCCAGACGCTCGACGAATTCATCGCGCAGGGATTTCAACCTATGCGCAACCCGCCCCCGATGAATAGGGCGGGTCTGTTGACCGCTTACTGTGTGCCCACCATGGGCACGTTGTAAATGGGGTTCAAGTCCCTTGTAGGAGTACCAGAACATGAAAATGAAAGAAACTACCACCAGAGGCCAAGCGCGGAAGGGCGACCGACCGCGTGAAGGAAGGCTATGGGAATCCCAACTTGCGAAGCCTTCCCGCATGGACGGAGGCACGGAGTCAAAGCCGTACGCAGAGTGGTGAGGGACCCGGGAGCCAATTACTCCCCGGAACCCGATTCGGTGTTGGGTTTCAATTGGGGGCTGCTTGGCAATAATATCGCCAATGGAGCAATGTAGCCGATCGTGAGGAGTAAAATCAACAACCAGAATCGAAGAGGCTCATATGACTTCCGAAACAGTCCATAATTGGTGCACATCTCTCCTGTCATCAGGCTGGAGAGAACCCCTGCCGCAGCGCCCCCAGAAACTATTAAAACCACAAAAAAGCCGACAATGGACACCGGAGGTTGGACCAACCAACGAACAAGACAGGCCACCACGGGAATGGGCAACATAAGGGACCATGCAGTAAGAATGAGGCGGACCCCGAAATTCGGGCCAGGGGCTAAGCTATGATTGTGGTGGCC
>JBDTNJ010000183.1:0-7209 GCA_039933825.1 Luteolibacter sp. | reverse complement strand
CGCTCCCGGCAGCCGTAGCCACCGCCAAAGACTACCTCGGAAAAACCCTACAACTCTCCTATCAGTTCCACTCCCCCAACGGTGAAATCCTCCACGCCCTCAACCAAGGCACAAGCCTGTAGCTGGGGGGCGGAAGCTGAACTTCGCGCCTCCGACTATTTCGCCTGAGCGGCGGACTCCATCAGATCTGCGGCAGGAAGCACGACGTTTGAGGGAACCGGTCCTTGGCCTTCGCTATCGGCTTTCGGGCCGAAGCGGTTGATACCAATGCCGAGAAATTTCCCTTCCTTATTGAAAACCGGCATGCCCAAGGATTGGCCGTTGATCTTACCGAAAGTGCGCGGCTTGGTGACTAGGGAAACCACTTCGCTCGTGAGAACGACCGGCTCGCGGTTGAGATCCTTCCCGAGACGACCCAGCAAAATCACATCGTCCAGCAGGGTCATCGGCGCGGAATTGGCCGTATCCACCGGATGAAGTTTCACGGCATCCGGCTTTTCCGGGCGGATGAATGCGAGATCGAGATCCGGGTCCTTGAAGGCGACTTTTGCTTCGACTTCCGAGCCATCCGGCATGAGGATTTTCACCTCCTTGGTGGTGCCCTTCGCGGAAAGTTTCATCGGTCCCTGCGGGCCCTTGACCATCATACCATCCAAGGTGGAAGCGGCATCGAGTGTGGAAAGCGGCACCACGATCAAGCCATCCTTGCTGATGACCGTGCCGAGCATTTCGAGCTTACGCTCTTCCTTTTTCGAGGGATTGTCTCCGGCGGTGAATTCGATTTCAACGACGGCGCTGAGGAACAGCACGGAGTCTTTGTTAGCGGCAGATAACGCGAGGCCCTTTTCCTTGAGAGGACCATCGGCGGCAGAAGCGAAGGGAGCGGCCATCAGGGCGGCGAAGATGAGTGAGCGTGATTTCATAGGGTGATATTCGGTGAGAGTGGGTGAATTACCAGGTAGGTTCAAGTTCGATGTAGTGGGTGGAGATCCCCCGGCGGATGAACATGACAATCGGACTGCGCCGGTTTTTTTCAAGATCGGCAAGGATAGGTTTCAACGTTTCGATTGAATCGGTGGGTTTTCCGTCAATGGAAACGAGCAGATCGCCCGCCGAAAGACCACCGAGCGCAGCCCAACCGGAAGGGGTGATGGCGCTGATGAGCACGCCCTTGAAATCGGCCGGAAGCTTTTCGGAAACCCGGTCCGCCTGGCCGATGTCGCGGCTGTTGAATTCGAGGGTTTCGGAATCGTAGGATGCGAGTTCGGAAGTTCCCTCAGGGCTCGCGTCCAGCGGAACCTTGATCGTGAGGTCTTCCTTGCCACGACGGACGGATAGATTCGCTTCGGTGCCGATTTTATACTGACGGATCAGTGTGGAGAAAACATCGGACTCCTCCGGGCGCGAAGTCGGGATAACTGTTCCGTCCAGTTTCAAAAGAAGATCGCCGGTTTTCAATCCGGCCTTTTCGGCACTTGAATCCGGATGCACCTGGGTCACACGCACCCCCTTGGAGCCGGGAATGCCGAGAGCTTCGGCGAGGTCGGAGGAAATGACCTGGGTGTCGATGCCGATCCACGCCTTCTTCGCGAGGCCGGGTTTGTCAGGGTCCGGCTCGGGGCCGATCTTGACGACCGTTAGATAACTGCGCCCGTTGTGCTCATAGCCGATCAGGGTGGGAACGGGCTCGGTTTTTCCGGCGGTGATTTCGCCACTCACGCGGACGAGCTCATCAAGATTAGGAGTGGGTTTCCCACCGACTGCGAGAATCAGATCGCCCGGAGTGATGGCAGGCTTGGAGGCAGCGGCGGCACCTCCGGAGCGGATGCTTTGCACGATGACCGCCTTGTTGTCATCGCGGAGAAGCTCTTTGGCATTGAGTTCGGTAAGATCCCGCGCGGTGATTCCCCAGGAGAGCAGTTCCTTTTCACGAGGTTCGGCGGGCTCGCGCTGGATGGTGGTGAGTTTCCACGTAAGCGGCGAGCCATTACGAATGCCGTCCAACGTAACTACGGAGCCAACCGCTGTTTCCAACAGAATCCTGTTAAACACCGGGATATCCTCAGCCGCACGGGATGCGGGGATGTCCGTGCCATTGCAGCGGGTGACAATATCGCCCGCCTTGAGACCGGCCTTATCGGCGGGTGATCCAGCGATGACCCCACCGACGAGGATACCGGATTTCGCGTCCATTTTTTTGAGCAATGGCTGTGCGCTCAGCCCGACCCAACTCCGCTGGATGTGACCGCTGGCGATGAGTTCGTCTGAAACTTTTTTCGCAAGATTCGAAGGGATCGCACCACCCAGGCTGCCGATGCCCACTTCATTCACTCCGACAATCTCTCCCTTGAGATTGACCAGTGGACCACCGGAGTTTCCCGGAAAAATAATCGCATCATGGCCGATCCAACGAACCAACTCACCGACAGACTCGCCATCCAGCCGCATGGCACCACCAGGCGCAATCATCTCGGTGTTCGCCACGATGCCCTGGGTGACCGATTGGGAAAGACCGGCAGGACTGCCCATCGCGAGCACGACATCGCCGACTTCCAAGTTCGAACTATCCCCGAACTTCGCCACCGGCAGCGGTGCATCAGGGTTGCGGAGGTCTTTTCGATCAATCTTCAGAACGGCAAGGTCTGCTAACGGATCCGTCCCGACGAGCGTGGCTTTCAACTCCTGTCGATCCGCTAGGCGCACGGTGATGCGGGTGGCACGGCCGGCCACGTGATGATTAGTTAGAATATAGCCGTCGGGCGAAATGATCGTGCCGGAACCACTGGCGCGGCCTTTTTGCATCCGCCCATCCCCTCCTTCTTCTGAAACGACATGAATCCGGACGAGCGCCGGATAGACCGCCTGCACCGCCGCTTCGATTTGCGGATCCGCCTTGGCATGAACACGATTGGAAAACAACGAAACCGCCATCAGAACGGCTGGTAGAAAACGGGTGGAAATGCGCATGGGTGAAGAAAACCCCGGCGGGGCTTGTCCTGCAACAGCGAAACCACCCGAAGTTCTTGTCTGGCGAATGCCCACAATCGTTTTCAAAGCCAGCGATTCCGGTTCTGATATGGGCGCGAACCAATATTGGGGGGCTGTCCGTGGGTTTTCGTGAGAGCGAGGCTTTACTCGGAGGAGCGTGGGCGCGATGGTTCACACAGCCCATGGAAGCAGCCATCGATTCATTTATCCGGTATCTCGCAACGGAGCGCGGGCTTTCCGAGGCGTATCAATTGTCCGTCAAACAGACACTCGATGCACTGCATGGATGGGTGAAAGCTCGTAAAACCACACTGCCCGACCTCGGCACCGACGAGCTGGCGGCATTTCTCAGCCAACGCAAGAAGGACGGGCTGAATGCGGCATCACTGCGCATCACCACGGTGCATTTAAAGGTATTCTTCCGCTGGCTCACGGCCAAGGGCCAGCTGGAGATGGACCCGGCGGAACCCTTGCTGGCACCGCGACCGGATCAATCGCTGCCAGAAACCCTGCATGCTTCCGAGGTGCTGAAGCTGTTGGAATCCATCGATTCCGCCGCACCGCTGGGTCGCCGCGATCTGGCGATTCTGGAGCTGTTTTACTCGTCCGGGCTGCGGCTTTCCGAGCTCTGCAAGGCGCGCTTGGAGAACTTGAGTTTTGAAGAAGGTTTCATCCGTGTCACCGGCAAGGGCGGCAAAACCCGGATCGTGCGGGTGGGGAAAAAAGCGCTGGAGGCGATTTCCGCCTACCTCAGCAACGAGCGCCCGGGTTTGGTCACGAAAAAAACCTCATCGCATATTTTTCTCAGCATCCGGGGAACCCTGCTCTCACCAGATCGCGTCCGGCAGATTGTGAAGGAGCGGGCGAAATTCGCAGGCATCGAACAAAACATCTACCCGCACCTCCTGCGTCATTCGTTTGCGACGCATCTGCTAGAAGGCGGCGCTGATTTGCGGATCATTCAGGAACTGCTAGGTCACGCGGATATTTCCACTACGCAAATCTACACGCACGTGGACCGGCAGAGGCTGAAGGCGGTGCACAAGAAGTTTCATCCGAGGGGATGAAACTGAACAAAGAACCGATAGAGCCTATTTCACGGGAAGCTCCGCGCTGGACGGTGTGCAGTAAGGCTTGATCTGCAAGGGCGCGGGCCCGGCGTCCTTGGGCTTTTCTTGGACAGCTGGCGCGGGCTTGGGAGCCTCTGGCGGTGCCGGAGATGGTGGTGGAGGTGGCACCGACGCAGTGACCGAAGCCCCATCTACACGGACCGCTTGAAATAACAGGTTGTAATTGTGACGCAATGCGGCGGGGAAAGAAACACGGCCTGCCTCGACGATGTTCTCCCGCAGCATTTTCGCGGATAGATTCGCCACCAAGTCCACTCCGATTTGCACGGCGCGCTCGGTATCACCCACGATTTGCCGGTTCGCTTCGTTTCCGCCGAGAATCAAATCACTGGTAATCGACTGACCTTGGATTGCGATGTTTGACTGGGCCCCCGCGATGGCGCCTTTGGCATTCACCGTGACTTCTAGGATCGCGTGGTCGTCCGATGCCAACCACCCGCGGACATGATCGATGCGGACCGAAACGAAAAGCCCACCATCCGGAGTCGGACTCGTCTCGGGCTTGTAGGTGCGGTAGCCGGATCCTGATAGAGAATACTCCGCAGATTGGTTCCCCCGCTTGGTCCAGCCCCCGAGATTTTTCCCGAACGCATCCATGTCGATCGACACGCCCGCGAGTGAAAGCAGCGAAGTGGATAGAAGCACGAGGATGGATGATAACGTCGATTTCATATGGACAATTGATTCATTGTTGCCGGTGATACTCTGAAATGCCTGAAATTATTCGATAAAGTCCACCGGCGGTAAGGGATTGGGCGAGCCAAAAAGCCGCTCGACCTGCGCTTGCGCTTTGATTTTGTGCTCATCCTTGATGTAAGCCGCGACCGTGCCAAGCGCGGCGACAAGTGCGCCCCAGTCATCGCCGTAGCCGATGCCAGGAATGATGTCGGGGATCAAATCCATCGGTAATACAAGGTAACCCAGAGCGCCGACAATGACGCCCTTGGCCCATGTCGGCGTGTCTTTGTCTTGCAGGCAGTAGAATAGAATCAAGGCGGACAACAAGGTCTTCCGACCGGCGGTGAACGTGGCTTTTTTCAAGGTTTTCCAAAGCCTCGGCCCGGAATACCAGCTCGGGGCCGATAACTTGCGTGGCAATGGAGGCGGGACTGACATGCGCGGAAAGTGGCCCAATTCCCTCGTTGGAGCAAGCAGAAGCACAGATCGGTAAATCCAGCGGTTGCACGCCGGCCCCCGAATCGCTAGCGTTACGCCGTGATTCGTCCTGTCGATGTGCTCTTGGAATTTCTCGAAGCTGAACAAGCCCGTGGCGTGAGCCATGTGCACCTCGACCAAGGCGCGCGCGATGGCTTGCGGCAACTCTTCAATCAGGCACGGCCCGGGGCGAAAACCGCTGCTCCCGAGCTTCCCGCAAGAGTAGAAATGCCTGTGGAAACGCCACTGCCACCCGCAGTTTCGGTTTCCATGGACCTGAAGATCGAAGGCAAATCCCGCGAGGACAAACTCGCCGGTCTCCGGCACCAAGCGGAGAACTGGGCACCGGCCCGCGCACTTGGCACCCTGCGTGAAACGATGGTTTTCTCCACCGGCAGTCCCGAGGCCCGAGTCATGCTGATCGGCGAGGCACCGGGCTATCAGGATGAAAAGGAACGCCAGCCTTTCGCCGGGCCCGCCGGACAGAAACTCAACGATATTCTGAAAGCCATGGGCCTCTCCCGCGAGGATGTCTATCTGGCTAACATCGTCAAATTCCGGCCCTCCACCCCGAAACAAACGACCAACAACCGCCGTCCGACACCCGCGGAAATGACTGCGTGCATGCCATTTCTCCGCGCCGAAATCGCCGTCATCCAGCCGCAGTGCGTCATCGCCCTCGGAGAAACTACGGCAGAGGGCCTCCTTGGGCTATCAGGACACATCAGTACCATGCGCGGCTCGTGGCACGACTTCGAAGGCACCCCGGTGAGGGTCACCTATCACCTCAGCCACCTTTTACAAACCAGCGGCGGCAATCAAACAAAGCGCCTGCTATGGGAAGACATGCTCAGCGTCATGGAAAAAATCGACCTGCCGATTTCCGCGAAACAACGCGGGTTTTTCCTACCGAAACCTTGAACTAGAGCCCCTTCTCCCCCAGGATCCGGATCGGATGAGGATGCTTTTTCCTCTGCAATCCGAACTGCCTGACCGCATGCCGTTGCAAATGCGCCTTCGCATCCTCGACATCATCCGTGAAGAAGATCAGCTCCGGATCATCCGGGCTGATTGTCCCGGCCTCCGCCATCCGATAGACAAAATCCATCAGCGGCTGCCAGTAATCCTTCCCCATCAGCACGATGGGGAAAATCTTCAGTTTTCCCGTCTGGATCAAGGTCATCGTCTCAAACATTTCGTCCAGGGTCCCCGCCCCTCCCGGCATCACGATGAAGGCATACGAGTATTTCACCAACACCACCTTGCGGGTGAAAAAGTATTTCATCGTCACCGAGCGCTGAACATAAGGATTCAAGGCCTGCTCGAACGGCAACTCGATATTCACGCCTAACGAGCGCCCGCCCGCTTCATAGGCCCCTTGGTTTCCCGCCTGCATGATGCCCGGTCCGCCGCCTGTGATGACCGTGAAGCCGAGCTGTGCGCAGGCCTCGCCCATTTTCCGCGCCATTTCATAATGCTGCGTCCCGGGCTTCGTTCTGGCAGAACCAAAAATCGTCACGCACGGCCCGGCGAAGTGCAGCGCCCGGAATCCCCTCAGCAAATCACGGGCGACCCGGAAAATCGTCGCCACATCCCGAATCCGAGTCCCGGGCCCGGAGAGCAGCGTGTGGTCCGGCGATTCCAGCTCGAACATCTCCTGCTTGATAATTTCCTCAGGGGTGATCCGAACCTCCGCGCCCGGCTCCGGCAGTTTTTGGGATATAGGTGAACTCACACGCACTGATTAGCATCAATCCAACCCCATTGGGAAAACGAAAAATCACAGGTTTCATTTGGTGATTATTTCGCTACCATAATGTCATCATGCCTGCACTTGTGATCAAATCATTTCCTGAAGATCTGCATTCCCGGCTCCGACAGACTGAGGCGGACCCGAAACTCCGACCACTGAAGAGCTAAACTAAGCTATGGTGAC
>JBDTNJ010000182.1:0-4337 GCA_039933825.1 Luteolibacter sp. | reverse complement strand
CGTTACCCGTGATGGGCTGCTGATGCGGATGAAAGAGGAGGATTGGGACACCGTGCTCGATACCAATTTAAAAGGTGCCTTTAACACCGTGAAAGCCTTCATGCGTGTCCTGATGAAAGCCGAGGACCCACGCATCATCAACATCGCCTCTGTCATCGGCCTGATCGGAAACGCGGGCCAAACGAACTACTCTGCCAGCAAGGCCGGCCTCATCGGTTTCACCAAGGCGGTCGCCCGCGAACTCGCCGGGCGCAGTGTCACTTGCAATGCGGTGGCACCGGGGTTTATTACCACTGACATGACCGATGAACTTCCACAAGCGGTGAAAGACGCGGTAATCGGGAAAATTCCGTTAGCCACGTTTGGCGAAACCAAGGACATCGCCGCAACGGTGGTTTTCCTAGCAAGTCCCGCCGCCCGCTACATCACCGGCCAGGTCATCGCAGTGGATGGCGGAATGACAATGTGAGCAGAGAAAACACGAAATCCTAAATTCAAAATCCTAGACGGAAGAGAAGGAGTGTCACGATATGAATGCAGATCGTTTTCCAGCGCGGTGCCTTTTGCGTTTGAAATTCAATACCTGGAGTTTGGAATTTGAATCATGATGGAACTCATTTTATTGCGGCACGGCAAAGCGGAGAACTTCAACATTGAAGGCGATTTCTCGCGCAATCTGCTCGAAAAGGGACGCGAGCAATCACGCCGGGCAGCGGTGAATTTAAAAGGTGCCGGCCTGCTTCCTGATATCGTCCTAACCAGCCCGCTAATCCGCGCCCGCCAGACGGCGGATGAGTTTTGCCTAGCGGCGGACATGCCGGGAGCCGTAATCCAAGGGTGGCTGGCGTCCGGCATGTCTCCCCAAACGGCGATGACCGAGCTGGCGGCGTTCCGCGATTTCAAGCGGATTGCCATTGTCGGCCACGAGCCGGACCTCTCCCTCCTCGTCGAGTGGATCCTCGGCGTGACCGGCGGCGGCGTGGAATTCAAAAAAGGCGCGGTTGCCTGCCTCAGAGTCATGCCACCCCAACGTTTCGGAAATCTCGTTTATCTGGTGCCGCCGAAACTGGCGGGTGAGATCGAGTCATGAAATCAGCTTTCATCTGGCTGATTTCTGTCGCGGTTTCGATATCCTGCGCGAAAGGCTCCACCTCTCTGGATACCCTTGATCCTCAGGCATACCGGGATGAGGCAGCGCTTTACCCGATGGTTGGGCAAGTTAGCGGCTCAGGCTTCAGCGGCTCCGGAGTATTGATTTCCGACCACTGGGTTCTAACGGCAGGGCACGTGGCGGATTTCAAAACAAATGGAACTTTTAATATCGGCGGGACGAACTACACGATTCAAAGTTACATCACGCACCCGAACCACGGGGCTTTCAGCACCACTTATGATGTGGGGCTGCTCTACCTATCAGCTTCTGTGCCCGGTATTGAAGCCGCTACCATGTTCCGCTTCGCTTCTGCGGAATCGATTCTAGGACGAGAGGCGACGTGGGTCGGTAATGGTGTTACTGGAACCGGACTGAATGACACCCGAGGCCCTAACGAACTTCGGGCATTCACCAACATGATCGACGGTGTCACTCCATTCGCGGGATTACCCGGGCCTTCCTTTTATTCCGATTTCGACAACCCGGACGCTACCAGCAATTCTCTGGGATCGGGATCGAGCCCACTTCCAACCCTACTGGAAGGAAACGTCACGGCAGGCGATAGCGGTGGTGGAGTGTTTGTCAATGTGGACGGACATCGCTACCTAGTAGGGATCAGCAGCTACACCAGCGGATTCGTTCCCGGCCTGAATTCGAAATATGGCAGTCTTAGCGGAGCGGCGGACTTGAATTTTTTCCATTCGTGGGTGTTTGACAACACCGGGATTTCCTCAGTTCCAGAGCCGGCCGTGTTTTGGATCCTCACGCTTGGGTGCCTGCTTGGCTTGGGCCGTCGCCGTGGATTGTGAAACGATCTGCGGTTTTGATTGCCAGCAGCGCGGTCTCTCGAAAGAGTTTCCCTGTGGAGGATCTCATTTACCTAGCATGAAAGTCGTTGCCATCGCCAATCAAAAAGGCGGCGTGGGAAAAACCACGACTGCCCTGAATCTCTCCGCAGCCCTCGCCCTGCGCGGCCAGCGGGTGCTTCTGGTGGACCTTGATCCACAGGCGAACTGCACCAGCGGCCTTGGCATCGATCCGCCAGACGGCTGCAGCATGTATCCGGTATTGTTGGGTGAAACAACGGTGGCACAACAGATTTTACCGACGGGTCGGGAAAATCTCTCTCTGGTCCCGTCCGAAATGGACCTCGCCGGCGTGGAGATCGAACTCGCCCGCAGCGATGATCACCTCACCCGCCTGAGGAACATTCTTCAGGGGCTGAAACCGAACGACCTTTTCGAATACTGTATCCTAGATACTCCGCCATCGCTCGGTGTGCTCATGACTTCAGCCCTAGCGGCGGCCGATGAGATTCTGATCCCCCTGCAATGCGAGTGGTTCGGCCTCGAAGGTTTGGCGAAAATCGTCCACGTCATCGACCAAATCCGTGGCTCGGATGCGAATCCAGGCATCCGCCTCGAAGGGATTGCGATGACCATGTATGATGGCCGCACCTTGCTCTCGAGGCAGGTAGTGGAGGAAGTTTCCAAATATTTTCCCGACCAGATGTATCGGACGATGATTCCGCGAACGATCCGGATCGGGGAAGCCCCAAGCCATGGGAAAAGCATTTTCGAGCACGATCCCAACGGACTCGGTGCGCAGGCCTATGGGGCCTTGGCTGATGAATTTCTGACCCGCCACGCAGTGTGCGGCCCCTTGCTCGCAGGTGCCTGAAGAAATCCGGGCAAATCCAGCCTTCCGGTGTCTGACAGGCGCGGCCCCTCAATCGGGTCGCTAAGCCTTGATCGTCAGGGATTGGAATCGTGGGACCGGACCCAGGAACACGGATTCTCGCTTGACCTTGAAGCGGCGAATGGTGACGTTTTCCAACTTCTTTCGAAAGCATCCAGGTTGCAATCCGCATACGACTCAGGCGATCCAGCCGCGATTCGGTTGGCAAGCGGTGTTTTCGAACCATATAGATTTTCACTACTCTTTCATTTTCAACACCATCCATGTTCAAAAAGCTTTTCGGAAATTTTCTTTCCAATGATATCGGCATCGACCTAGGCACGGCAAATACCCTGATCAACGTCAAGGATCACGGCATCGTTCTACGCGAGCCATCCGTCGTAGCCGTAAAAGCTGGCACCAATGAGGTGCTCGCAGTGGGGGACGATGCCAAACGCATGCTCGGCAGAACGCCGGGCAACATCGTCGCCATCCGCCCACTCAAGGACGGCGTCATCGCAGATTTCGAAGTCACCGAGGCAATGCTCCGGCATTTCATCCGCAAGGTAAACAAGGGCCGCCGCTCGAATCCCCGCGTGCTGATCGCCATTCCATCCGGCATTACCGAGGTCGAGCGCCGCGCCGTCCGGGAATCCGCATTGCAGGCGGGTGCCCGCGAAGTTTACCTGATCGAAGAGCCAATGGCCGCCGCGATCGGGGTTGGGCTGCCGGTGCAAGAAGCATCGGGCAACATGATCGTCGATATCGGAGGTGGCACCACCGAAGTGGCGCTTATTTCACTCTCCGGCATCGTTTACGCCCGCAGTGTCCGCACCGCTGGCGATGAGCTGGACGAGGCGATCATCCAATACATGAAGCGCGCCTACAATCTGATGATCGGCGAACGCACTTCTGAGGAAATCAAGATCCGTCTCGGTTCCGCCGCTCCCCTTCCCAAGGAATTAACCATGGAAGTCAAAGGCCGCGACCTCGTAGCCGGCCTCCCGAAAACCATCACCATCACCTCGCAGGAAATCCGCGAGGCCATGGCAGACCCACTCAGCACCATTGTGGATGCGGTCCGCACAACTCTCGAGCGCTGCCCACCCGAGCTCGCCTCCGATCTCGTCGATCGCGGTATCGTGCTCGCAGGTGGAGGGGCCCTGCTCAAAGGGCTGGACCGCCTCCTGCGCGAGGAAACCGGGCTGCCGGTCCACATCGCCGAGGATCCCCTCAGCGCGGTGGCCGAAGGCACTGGCAAGGCACTTCAAGAGCTTCCACTCCTGAAGCGGGTCGCTAGCATGGACCGCTAAGCGGACCTCCCCTGACCCACTCCGGCCATGAAGCCGCTCAATCTCATCGCCTTGCTGCTCTTCCTCGGAGGGGTCGTTTGGTCATTCACGCGGAGCGACCGAGCAGTCCGCGAAATTCAGGACTATTACTTTTCCACCATGTCTCCGTTCCTGAGGTCGGGATCAGCGATGGAAACCCAAGCCCGCAGGTTTCT
>JBDTNJ010000181.1:0-17130 GCA_039933825.1 Luteolibacter sp. | reverse complement strand
ATCCGCCATGAGGATCCCGTTGCCGCTGTTGATTTCAAAGCCCGGCCCCTCGATGTCGAGGCAACTGGTTTCGAGAATGGTGCGCATTTGGGTGTTGGTGAGCGTCGGGTTTTTGCTCAAGACGAGGGCAGCGATTGCGGCAGTCGCGGGCGCGGCGGCACTGGTGCCGTAGAAATCCGCGAAACCGGGAACCGACGTGGCTCCACCGTCTCCGCCGGTGATGGCCGGGGTTTGCAGGTTGTTTCCGCCGGTGGAGGAGAAGTCGGTGCTATCCGCGATGAGCGGGGAGCCATTCGGTTTGAAGAACATCCGGTGCGGGCCGTCCGACGAGCTGTTTTCCACCGCCGAGGAAGTGGTGAAAGTGCCGCCTCCATTGTTCACCGCGTCCCACGCGTCCGAAGCGGCGACGCAGATGCATTTGGCAGTGCCGGCGTGACCGATAGTCTGCCCTGCGGTGCTGGTTTGCAGCTTGGCCTTGGGCGTGATCAGTCGGAGGTAGCGATCCGCGGCGGACGGGGATTTCCAGATCACCACCCGCTGGCCGGGCAGCACTCCGTCCACGGTTTCCAGAGGGATCCCGGTCCCATCCTGGGTATCAGCCGATGAGCTGACGATACTGGTCCCGGTGGTATCCAGGACATAGAGGTCGTAGTCATTTCCGGAAGCTCCGTAGGCGTCGCTCCATTGCAGGACCGCAAAGGAGGGATCGGAACCGGCGAGAGTGGCGTTGTAGTTGTTAGCTCCGAAGCTTTGGACCGTACCGGTGGGCAGCGGTGCCACGGCCGCGCCGCCGCTGAGGAAATCGCCTTCCCAGGTGGTCGAGGTCCCGCGTTTCTTGCTGCCTTCATTTCCAGACGAGGACAGATAGACGGCGCCATCGGCCACGGCCGCGTTCACCGCCTGGCCGATCTCGTCATCCTGGAACTGCCACTCGGCGGTGGAGTAGGAAATGTCATCCACGATGATCTGGCAGCCCGCCGCCCGGAGCAGGGCGATGGAATCGGCGAAGCCCACTTTGCCAGGACCCGCGGTGGCGAAATAGAGCTGCGCGTCAGGCGCGATGTCGTGGACGATTTCCAACATCGCGGTGCCCTCGCCCGAAGCGGGAACCCCGCTGCGTCCTGGAAGAACGGTCAGGGACATCGGCAGCTCGCCCGAAGCTTGCGAGGCAGCGAGGTGGTCCACGCTGTCGGAAAGGACTCCGACTTTGACACCGGCTCCGGACACACCGAAGTCCACTCGGGAAACATTGGCCTTGTGGGCGGCATCGGCCTCGTTGGTGACCGTGTGGGTGGTCATCGTGGCGGCCTTGTTAATGGCTTTCACATCGGCACGGGCGGCGATGGCCTCAACAGCGGCAGGAGGCAGGGTGGCCCGCACGGATTTCCAGCGCTCCGATTCATAGACCACGGTGCCGCCCAGATCAGTAATGGCTTTCGTGAGAGCCGCGCTTGGTGGGGCGGAAATCTCGACCGTCACCCGTCCATCCGCTTCCCGACGGATGTGGGATTTCAAGAGGGGCGCGCCTTCGACCGCTTTTTTACCGGCGGCTTCGCGGGCCAGATAAACGAGCGAGGACTGCATCTTCCGCTGCGATGGAGAGCGGGTTTCTTTTTCGGCGACGACGGCTTTCATCTCAGCCATCGCGCGTGGGGAGATCGGTTGTTGTCCGAGGGCGATTCCGGTAAGGAACGGTAGTGCAAGCAGGGGGTATTTCATGGTCCGTATGGGATGGGGAGGTCGGTAGTGAAAAATCGATTGTTCAATCACACATCGAGCACCAGCGGGAACTACTAAAACGGGATAACGCTTTCTTCTCTGGGCAAAAAAACCTCTATAGGGCAGAGGGCCGGACGACAAGGTATTTCCTGTGACGCATCAGTGAATTCCGCGCAAAACCGAGACGTCGGGAAGAGGGGGCGATTCAGAACGATAACCACGAAATGGATGGTGCAGCATCGCAGTTGGATCTCTAATCACCTATCTTCCGCCGTCCCACGGTTGTCCCGCCATTTCAGCGCTGAATATCATCTTCGCATGGACTCCCGGGCCACGCTCAGGGCTATCGCCTTTCGCCCCGTTTGGACCTTCTGGTTAGCATTTCCGCAGGGTGGTAAAGCGTCGCTCCCCGCTCAAGAATATTTCACCAGAGGGGGCGGCGAAATAGCATCAAATCGGCCCTATCAGCAAAATTCCGGGATTTTCCTAATTTCCGACATCTGATATCCAGTGACTTGCGGAACACCCGCCGTGGGAAAAAAATTTCGAAAAACGGTCCCCCGGCGGCTCGATCTCCCACTGCCCGCCGCCGGCAGCCCTGAACCTGAGTCCGCGGCCGCGTGTGTTTTCCTGTTCACCCTGTTCGTGGTTGGGTATTCCGTGGCCACCGCCTGCACCTCCGTCGGCCTGATTTCCTGAAGCAACCGCCCCATCCCCATGATAGACGCCTTTTTCGACCTACCCCTCTGGATTTCTGGAACCCTCATCGTCCTCGGCCTCTGCCTTTACTCGATCGCCGGGCTGCTTTTCGTCCGCCGCTGCATCCTGCCGCGGCTGAGGATCAGGGAGGTGGACGGTGAATTCAGCGGAGCCATGCTGCAGGCCGTGATGGTCTTCTACGGCCTCGCGGTGGCGCTCATTTCCGTGAGCGTGTGGGAAAGCTACGGCGAGGTTTCTAAGACCATCTCGCAGGAAGCCACCGCCATCGCCGCGCTCTACCGGGATGTCACGAGCTATCCCCAGCCCATCCGCACCCAGCTCCAGCAGGACCTGCGGGAATACACCGATCAGATCATCCACGAGGCTTGGCCGATGCAGAAGCGCGGGGAAACCCCCACTGGCGGAGTCGCCCTGATCGACCAGTTCCAGAGAACCCTCGATACCTTCGAGCCCGCCACCGAGGGCCAGAAAATCCTCCATTCGGAAGCCCTGCGCGCCTACAACATCCTGTTCCAGGCCCGCCGCATGCGGCTTGATTCCGTGGGCACCCGCCTGCCGGGCCTGCTGTGGTTCGTCATCATCGTCGGTGCCTTCATTAGCCTGTGTTCGGCGTTCTTTTTCAAGATCGAGGACGCACGCCTGCACGGCATTCAGCTCACCCTGCTCGCGACCTTCATCGGCCTGATCATTTTCATGATCCTCGCGCTGGACCGCCCCTACCACGGGGAACTCGGCCTCCCCGCCGATCCTTATCAGCTTATTTACGATCATCTGATGGTGCCGGAGTAGCAGCGGATTGCGCCGGCGTTTCTAAAGCCTTCATTCATTCTCCGCATGGAGGATCTGCCGGGCCTTCACGGGAAACGGTCGCAGCCAGCCTCGTTTAACCATGGTCTAATTGCTTTCGCACCGTCTTTCCGATGGGATGCAGGGCAATGAGTGAAATCCAGCCAGCCGTCGCTGTGGTCGATGACGAGCCACAGATGCGGAAAGCCCTGCAACGGCTGCTCAACAGCCACGGCTTCCGGGTGGTGTGCTATGCCGGGGTGACGGATTTCCTGGCAGAATTTTCCACTCACCCCGTGGACTGCCTGATCCTCGACCTGCACATGCCCGAAATCAGCGGCTTCGACCTGCTGCTGGCCATGAAGACGGTGAACAATCCACCGCCCGTCGTCGTCATCACCGGCCAGGACGAGCCGGGGACGGAAGAGCGCACGCGTGAGCTCGGCGCATCCGCCTTTCTCCGCAAACCGGTGGACGAATCGGCATTCCTGGCAGCGATCGAGGCGGCTACCGTTTCCCGCGGTGGGAAATTCCCGACCATCGGCACCATCCACATCACACCAGAATTTCCATAAATGAAACGACTCCGCTGCATTTCAAAATTCCTGTTATCCGCTCTGATCTGGCTGCTCCTGTTCGGTGCGCTGCTGTGGACCACCGGCGCGCTTTGGTATGATTTTCCGCTGGAAATCCTGTGCCATGCGGTGGCGGCGGTGTTTCTGGTAGGATCGTTGACCTCGCTGATTTTCATCCGTCCCTGCTGGCGGGCGAAAGCCGGCGTGGCGGCGGCCATCCTCGTGGTTGCCGCGTGGTGGTTCACCCTGAAACCGAGCAACACCCGTGATTGGCTGCCGGACGTGGCCGAAACTGCATGGGCCGAGGTGAACGGCGATGTGGTGACGCTGCACAACCTCCGCAACTGCGACTACCGCACGGAGGAGGATTACACGCCGCACTGGGAAACGCGGACGCTCCATCTCTCGCAGCTAACGGGAATCGACATCGGCATCGACTACTGGGGCTCGCCCTACATGGCGCATCCGATGCTGAGTTTCCAGTTCGCCGACGCGTTGCCGGTCGTCATGACCATTGAGACGCGGAAGCAAAAGGGCGAATCTTATTCGGCCATCGGCGGACTCTATCGGCAGTATGAGCTCATCTACCTCGCCACCGACGAGCGCGACGCCTTCCGGTTGCGGACGAACTATCGAAAAGGCGAGGAAATCTATCTGTATCGCACGACTTTCTCCGCTGACGAAGCACGGGGACGTTTCATGGAATACATTGCTTCAATGAACGCGATGAAAGACCGTCCTCGCTGGTACAACGCGATCACTACCAATTGCACCACCGCAATCCGCTCGCAGCATGCCGACCGTGCGCCCTTTGACTGGCGGATGCTGGTCAACGGTTTCATGGACGAACTGCTCTACGAAAAGGGCGGATTCGTCACCGACGGGCTGAAGTTTCCCGAGTTGAAAAAACGCGCGCTCATCAACGCCGCCGCGCACGCCGCCGATCAGTCCCCGGATTTTTCCAAACTCATCCGTGAAGGCCGGCCGGGCTTCTCAAAATAGCAGATCCGCCTTCCGATTTCTCCCTCAAGTTCCATGATTTCCAATTCCATTCTCCGTGTTTTGACAGCGATGACCGCGCTGGTATTCGTCACCGGCGGAGTTGTCGCCGGGGCGGCCGTTACCCCAACAGAAACCACCTCCGCCGCGGTTCCGGACGATCCGCTCGGACGGGGCACGCCGCGTTCGAGCGTCGAGAAATTCCTGGCGACGGCCCATGATGGCAACTACGCGCTCGCTGCGGACTACCTCGATTTGTCAGACCTCCCGGCGGACGTGCGAGCGTCGCAGGGTCCCCGGCTCGCGCGGCAGCTTTGGTTCGTGCTGGAACGGCAGGTAAAGACGGACTTCAGCGCATTGAGCATCAGCCCGCTGGGAGACCTCACCGACGGGCTGCCTCCTAACCGGGAACAATTGACACGACTCGATTGGTCGGGTGGCTACGCGGATGTGGACCTCGCCCGCGTGCGCGAGCCGGATGGTTTCGAGCTGTGGAAAATATCATCCCGCTCGGTCGGAAGCATTCCCATGCTCTATGACCGGTTCCGGGTCCGAATGGCCGAATACTTCGTGCAGGAAACGACCGTGGACTCGTTATTGAAGACCCGCGTTCTGGGCCTTTCCGGCGTCACCTGGGTCTCCCTCGCGTTCGCGCTCGGTTTCTGGGCGATTCTCGCCTTCGTTTTTTTCCGGCTGGCCCGGTGGCTCATTCCGCGGATGCGGTCCAGCTTCGCCCGTCGGCTGGTCACCACGATCCATGTGCCGGTCATCGCTCTGTTAGTGACCGGCATCGTGCGCGCGCTGCTCCCGCAGCGGTTGGTCGCCGGCGAGATCACCGTCCTCTTCCGCGCGCAGACAATGTTCATCGTCGTTGTGGTCTGGATCCTATTCCGGGTGGTGGACTTCGCCGCGCAACAGGCCCGCGCCCGGCTTCTCGCCCGCGATGAGGACTCGGGGTTCAGCCTCATCGATCTGCTGCGGCGGATCGCCAAGGTGGTGTTGGTCCTGATGGGTTCGGTCCTCTGGCTGGATAACATGGGCTTCAGCGTCACCACGATCCTTGCCAGCCTCGGAGTCATCGGTCTGGCGGTGGGTCTGGCTTCGAAGAATTTCATCGAGGATCTCATCGGCGCGATGACGCTCCACGCGACCGGAGTGGTGAAACGCAACGAGTCTATCCGCTTCGGCGAGCAACGCGGATTCGTCGAAGACATCGGCCTGCGCATGACGACCATCCGCACTGCGAACCGCACGCTGATCACCCTGCCCAACTCGGCTTTCGCCGCGATGCAGATCGAGAACTTCGGGCGGCGCGACAAGATCGTTTTCCAATGCAAGCTGGGCGTGCGGTGTGAAACCACGCCAAACCAGCTCCGCTATCTGTTGGTCGAATTGCGCAACCTGCTTTACGCGCATCCCAAGGTGGGCAGCGACGAGGCGCGGGTGCGGTTCACCGGCTTCGGGGCCAGTTCGCTGGACCTCGATCTTTTCTGTTTCGTCGGCGAAACGGACAATGCCAAGTATCTGGCAGTCGTCGAGGAACTGAATCTCCGCATCATGGACATCGTGGCGCGGGCCGGCACCAGCTTCGCCTATCCATCGCAGATGAGCTATACCGAAGGCAACTCCGGATACGATGAAGCTCTGGCCCGCAAGGCCGAAGCGGAGGTGCGCCGCTGGCGCGGGCAGGAACAGTTCTATCGGCAACATTTTTCCGATGAGGCCGTCAGTGAGCCTGCGGGAAAATCGAAATTTCCCGATCCCGGGGCTACCGATGAACAGCCTCCATCAAACTGATCTTTCTCTCATGCCAACAAGAAACTCCCCATGAAATCAAACATCCGAACAACCCACGGGCTCGCCATCGCCGCGAGCGCCATCGCCAGCCTGCTGGCCATCCACGGCACTGCCACTGCGGCGGACAAGCCGATCATCCACGACGCCGAGTACTATATCCTCGATGCACAATATGGCGAGAAGTGGGCCGTAGAGGACAAGGACCTCGACAAGAAGCTCGCCGAGCTGAAGAAGAAACACGGCACGCCGCCCAATATCATCCACATTATGTGGGACGACACGCCGGTGGGTGAGGTCTTCATCCCGGAGCTCCAGAAGGTGCGCGGCTTCGAGACGCCTAACATGAACAAGTTGGCCGCCGGGGGCATCAACTTCATGCGGATGTACTCCGAACCATCCTGCACACCCAGCCGCGGCGCGTGCATGACGGGCCGCCAGGCCATCCGCAATGGCATGTTCAACGTCGGCTTTCCATTCGAGTATGGCGGGCTACCGCCGTCCGAAGTAACGATGGCCGATGTGCTGTCAAAGGCCGGTTATGCCACGGCGTTTTATGGCAAGTCCCATCTGGGTGACATCGAGTCGAGTTATCTAACCAAGCGCGGATTCGATGAGGCGTTGTGGATGCCTTACAACCAGGTGCCGAGTCTCTTCACGATGCAGGGTCAGGCCGCAATGCTTTCCGCAGCGGTCATGTATCCGCAGATGTTCCCCAAGGATCCTTATGACATCGATAAGGGCTGGCGTCCGAACGGCTTCGTCTTCGCGCTGGAAGGCGTGAAGGGCGGCCCGGTGAATGAATTCGGCAGAGCACCGAATCTCGAAGACTACATGAAAATCGAGCCTGAGTGCCAGAAGCGCACGCTCGCCTTCATCCAGAAGAACGCGGCGGCGAAGAAACCGTTCTATTGCGCCTATTGGCCGACGCTGGGTGCCTTCATCCCCAATCCACAGAAGGTGTCGTCCAACGGCGGTCTTCTCCAAGAGGGTCTCACCCGGCTTGATGTCTTCATCGGCACGCTGACGGAGACGTTGAAGAAACTCGGCATCGAGGACAACACCGTCATCGTCCTCATGGCCGACAACGGCCCCATGACCCACGACGGCCCTCCCGGCATGGAAGAAGCGCTCTATCGCGGTGGCAAGGGTGACTATCTCGAAGGTGCCGTCCGCGTGCCGGCGGCGGTCTGCTGGCCCGGCGTGATCGCACCCGGCCAGACAGTCGGCGACATCGTTCATTGCACCGATCTCTTCACCACCTTTGCCCACCTCGGCGGAGCCACGGAGAACATCCCGACCGACCGCATCATTGATGGCATTGACCAGACCTCGGTGCTGTTCAATGGCGATACCTTCAGCCGTCGCGACTACGTGCATATCTACACCGGCAACATCCTGGCGGCGACAGTGAAGGGCCGCTACAAGCGCGTCTGGGTGGGTGAGAAACCCGGCCTCTCCGGCGCAGCATTCTACGATCTCTACACCGACCCGCGCGAAGTCAGCGGCAAGCTGCTGCCGATGTTCCCAGCCAAGGGCATGTTCAACATCATGAAAGTCCGCGAGGAACTGTGGATGGAAAAATACCCGAATACCCCGGAAGCCCGCGATTACCCTAACGGCGGAATCGAGAACGCCCGCCCGGAAACCAAGGCATCCAACGGCCCGCGCGTGGACCCTTCGAAACTCCCGTTCGATCCGAAGGAATTCATCAACCATCTCAAGGGCTGGGAAGGAGCCGAGTTCGATCTGTCTGATTGATTTTTCCTGCGTTGATGAAACGCCTTGCTAAATCCCCAAGCTGCATCCGCCCGGACAAGCGGGTGCGGCCGATTCCCGGCGCAAACCCCGGAGCATACCGATTTTCTCTGAATACTAAACCAACCCACCATTCTCCTGATAACAAACCAATGAAATCCACCCTCAAATTCATCCTCTGCGGCACCGCCACGATCCTTATGGCCGCCTGCTCCACCACCAACAATCAAGCCCCGCGGACCGCACCATCGGCGACGGTCAAACTTACCGGAATGTCCGCCGCCTACTATGGTGCGGCAGCCACTGGAAAAGGCACGCTGAACTATCAGAGCCAGACCCATCATTTCACCATGACCGGTGTCGGTGTCGGCGGAACGGGAGCCCAGAAAGTATCCGCAACAGGTAAAGTCTATAAAATGTACCACCTCGCCGATTTCGCGGGAACCTACCACGGCACCAGCCAAGGACTCACCTTGGGTAATGGGAAGATGCAATCCAAGATGACCAACGAACATGGAGTTGTGGTTTATCTGACCGGCAAAAGAGAAGGCCTCGCCACGAACGGCGGCTTACGATCATTCACGGTCAAGTTATCCGACTAACGGCAGACGAACCACTACTTCGCAACACACAATCCCCAGCCGCATCCGTCGTAACCGGCGGGTGCGGCCCATCCCAAACAACCCAAACAAACTTTTTTAAACAGGAGGTCACAAAGACCGCAGAGAACATCCCACCTCCGTGTCCTCTGTGACCTCCTGTTCAAAAATCTTCCAAGAGCATTTCAACAGCATGAAACACTTACTCCTCAAAACCTCATGCCTCGCCGCTATCACCGGCTTTATCCCATCGATCGCCCGGGCCGAGGACGATGCCGCCGAGCTGGCCAAGAAACTCTCCAATCCCATTGCCAACCTCATCAGCGTGCCGCTCCAGAGCAACTGGGATTTCGGTATCGGCCCGGCGGATGCGACGATGTACACGCTTAAAATTCAGCCGGTCATTCCCTTCACTCTCAATCAGGATTGGAATCTCATCACCCGCACCATTCTGCCGGTGATCGACCTCGAATCACCGGTCGCGGGTGGCGATGATAAATTCGGACTCGGTGATACAACGCAGAGTTTTTTCTTCTCGCCCAAGGCCCCCACAAGCAACGGCTGGATCTGGGGCGCGGGGCCGGCCTTCCTCTGGCCTACCGCGACGGATGACGCTCTGGGTAGCGAGCAGTGGTCGGCGGGACCTACCGTGGTGTTGCTCAGGCAAGACAGCGGCTGGACCTACGGCCTGCTCGCCAACCAACTCTGGTCGTATGCGGGGAATGATAACAATGAGGCGGTGAATGCCACCTTCCTCCAGCCTTTTCTCAGCTATCAGACGAAGACCATGACCACCTTCGGCGTGAACACGGAGTCCACCTACGATTGGACCGCCCGCCAGTGGACCGTGCCGATCAATGCCTACATCAACCAGATGGTGAAAATCGGCGGCCAGCCTATCAGCTTCCAACTCGGCTACCGCTATTTTGCCGATGGTCCTGAAGGCGGGCCCGACTGGGGCCTGCGCTTCGGAGTGACTTTCCTGTTTCCGAAATCATAACAATCTGAAGAAATCGAAACCACCATGAAAACCACAATATCAACTATAGCCATCTGCCTGGCACTCGCCTTGGCAGCAGCCCTCCCCGCCCATGCGGCGGATCAACCCAACGCCGACACCATTCTCAAACAAATGTCGGACAAACTCGGAGCCGCACGACAGTTCAGCTTCAAGGCCACCCGCACCATCGACTCCGGTCTCGCCGCCGCCAAAGGCGTGCAGGCGAACGCCAAAATCGAAGTCACCGTGAAACGCCCGAATCACATTTACGTGTTCTCCTCGGCATCGAAGGACGTCCGTCGGATGTATGCGGACGGCAGCAAGCTGACAATATATGACGGGAAGGAAAGTCTCTATTCCAGCGTGCCCATGAAAGCCTCGCTGGATGCCATGCCCGCCTTCCTTGCGAAGAAATACAGCTTTGAACCACCGCTGGTGAGTTTCGTGGTCAGCAGCCCCTACAAGGACATCCACGCCCGCGGCAGCAAGCTGACTTATGCCGGCACCGCCAACGTGCCATCCGGTTTCCTCGGCCTCGGCAGCACACCTTGCCACCGCATCGGCCTGTCCACCAAAGGCAGCTACGCGGAATTATGGATCGCCACCGGTGACAGCCTTCCACGCAAGCTGACAGTCGTCCCCAAGGGCCATGAAACCCCATGGGTCACCATCAACTTCACCAGTTGGAATCTAGCAGCAAGTGTTTCCGACGGGATGTTCACCTTCACGCCGCCCAAGGATTCCTACCCGATTCCCATGGTCACGACCGATGAAATGAAATCGGCCAAGAAAAAATAACATTTACCCAAATCTATCATAGTCATGAAGCCATCATCATCAGTCAGGACAACCGGATTCATCCTCATGACATCCGCGGCACTCCTCATCGCTAGCGACCATGCTCATGCCCGTGTCGGCGGCGCGGGCGCTGGAGCAGGCAATGCCGGCCGTGGCGGAGCCGGAGCCAACGGCTACGGCGGAGGAGGAGCCGGGGCCGGAGGAGGACGGGCAGGTGCGGGAGCTGGCGGAGCCGGTGCTCCCGGTGCACCCGCCGCTGGAGCGCCCGGTTATGGCGGTGCTGGAAGAGCAGGAGCTCCCGGCGCACCTGCGGCCGGAGCGCCAGGTTATGGCGGTGCAGGAGGAGTCGGAGCTCCCGGAGCTCCCGCCGCAGGTGCTCCAGGATATGGTGCCGCCGGTGTCGGCGTCGGAGCTCCCGGATACGGTGCCCTTCCCAAGGGCTATTACGCCGCCGTTCCCGCCGGTTACCGGACGATCGCCTACCGGGGTTACACCTGCCGCTATGTCAGTGGCATCTACTACCGGGCCGTGATGTACCAGGGCCAGACCGTGTGGATCGTCGTGACGTGAACGAACCGTCTGCCACACGCGATTTTCCGACTGACAGAAATCAATCCCGTCCATTTCCAATCAAACCATTCAATCTAACATTCATCTCATGAAAACCAACCTATCCCTGATCTTCGTGGCGGCCGGTCTCGCCGCCGCGATTCATCCGGCGGCCCTTGTCGCCCAAGGCGTTCCGGGCCAGCCACCGACACCCGCAGTCCCAACCACTCCCTTGCTCGCTCCGGATCAACTCGAAGGCCTCGTCGGCCGGTTCGCGCTCTATCCGGACGACCTCGTCGGCCTGATCCTGCAGTCCTCAACCACGCCGCTGGAAATCATCAAGGCCCAGCGCTTTCTCGTCGCCTATGCGAAAGATAAGAAAGCCACACCCGATCCCTCGCTTTCGCAAGCGGTGTTCAGCCTACTCAACTATCCCGAAGTGGTGAATATGATGGGCGACGATCTCTCCTGGACCGAGGCGCTTGGAAAAGCAGTGCTCGCCCAACAGACCGATGTCCTTGATGCCATCCAGGTCTTCCGCCGCAAGGCACAAACCGCCGGCAATCTCAAGACCGATACCAAGCAGGTTATCACCACTGACGGGACAATCATCAAGATCGTCCCGGCGCAACCGGAGGTCATTTACGTGCCGCAATATCAGCCGTCCACGGTGGTCGTTCATCAGACAACCCCCGCCGTTACCTACTATCCCACCGCCTACCCCAGCTACTACTATCCCGCCGCCACTACCGCTGCCGTCCTCGCAGCGGGCTATTGGGTCGGCAGAACGGCGAGTTATGCCTACAACACTAACTGGTATGGAGGAGGAGTTTACTCCACGCCCTACGCGAACCAGTCCGCCTACAATCAGGAGCAGCGGCAGGATTATTCCCAGGACAATCAACAGAACCGCCAGGAAACCAGTAGCAACAACCAGCAAAACCGGCAGGAAACGAGCAGCGGCAACCAGTCGCAGCGGCAGGACTCCCGGAGCAGCACCCAATCCCAGGCATCGTCGAATCAATCCTCGCGCCAGTCAACCGCGAGCGGCACATCATCCGCGAATCAGTCGTCACGACAAAGCTCCGCCAGCGGGACGCAATCCCAGTCGTCGGCCAACCAAAGCAGCCGCCAGAGCAATTCTAGCAGTTCACAGAAGTCCCAGTCGGGATCACAAACCAAGTCCACAACCGCAGGTAAGTCATCAAGCTCGCAGTTTGGCGGCAGCAAATCCAGCAGCTCGTCGAAGAGCGGTTCGTTTGGAGGTTCCTCGGGCTCGCGCACACAGAGTTCAAGCCAACGTGGCGGGCAAAGCAGGTCCGGCATGAGTGGTGGCGGCGGTCGTAGCGGTGGTGGTGGTGGTGGTGGTGGTGGCCGCAGTGGCGGCGGTGGCGGCCGTGGTCGATAGAAAAAACTAACAATTATCAAATCATGAAAACATTATTCAACACACTTATCCTATCATTTCTCTGCCTACAACATTCCATTGGTGCGGAAGCAACCACCGAAACCAAACCGCGCGTTTTTGAAACCCCTCAAGCGGCGGCCGATGTCCTAATCACCGCGACCAAGCTGGGCGATGACAAATCACTGGTCGCAGTTTTCGGATCGAAACATCAGGATCTCATCGGCACGGTGGACGCCGCACGCGACAAGGAACTGCGCGCGAAGTTCGCGAAAATAGCGACGGAGCGCTGCAGCTATCGAACTAACGGTGACGGTTCTGTGAGCCTGATCGTCGGCTTCGAAGCCTGGCCGTTTCCGTTTCCTCTCGTGAAATCAGACGCTGGGTGGACCTTCGATACCGACGCCGGGATGGAAGAACTGATCAACCGCCGTGTCGGCGAAAACGAGCTAGCAGCCATCGAAACGCTCGGTGCCTATGTAACCGCCCAGCGGACCTACGCCGCCG
Source organism: Luteolibacter sp. (assembly GCA_039933825.1). GTDB lineage: Bacteria > Verrucomicrobiota > Verrucomicrobiia > Verrucomicrobiales > Akkermansiaceae > Luteolibacter. Next base: position 3,921 of record JBDTNJ010000181.1, on the reverse strand, counting down.
AGCCGCGCGATGGCACGGAGGTCCGACAGTTCGCCCGGAAACTGGACAGCTCGCCGGACAAAAAAGACGGGCTCCACTGGAATGCAGACACCGCCAAGGGCGAGGAACCCAGCCCCGGTGGCCCTGAGATCAAGGACCCGAAGACGCCGCATGACGGATACTGTTTCAAAATCCTCACTGCGCAGGGTGGCGCAGCTCCGGGAGGCAAGTATGATTACATCATCAACGGCCACCTCATCGCGGGTTTTGCGATGGTAGCATGGCCCGCCAAATACGGGGAGACCGGAGTGATGACGCTGATCGTGAACCACTACGGCGACGTCTATCAAAAGGATCTCGGCGAGAAAACCACCGAACTCGCCGCAGCCATGAGCCAATACAATCCAGATAAGACTTGGACCAAAACCGAGGACTAACTTCACCAAAACACATCACCTCCCACCAAATCGAAATACCATGAGCACTCAAGAACCAAATTCTGAAACTAACGAAAAGAAGGGCATCTCATTCAGCCGCCGCGACGCGCTTCGATCCTTCGGGGTCGCCGCCGCCGGACTGGCCGCAGGTGTCTCCACAACCACAGCGGCGGAGGAGGCATCTGCCGCGCCCGACCCACTCGCCCCGGCGAACCCCTATGGCGGCGGACCTAACACCGGCATCACCCTGCCGCCGTATTACCGGCCCACGCCATCGGTGAAGAACGCCAATACGTTCTTCCCCGGCGTGGAAGAGTTGGGCAGTGACGAAATGCGCATTTCGTTTGTCGGCAGTTCGCCGGTGCCGCCCACGCACGCGCAGGCGGGCACGGCGATCATGGTGGAGTTGGGCAATGGCAAGCGTTTCTTCTTCGACCTCGGCCCCGGCTGCTGGCGCAACATCACGGCCCTGCAGGTGCCGATGCAAATGATCAACGACATCTTCATCACCCACTTGCACGCGGACCACTATGGAGAACTCCCTTACATCTACGCTTTCTCCGCCTGGGGCGGGCGCTGGAAACCGCTGCGGGTGACCGGCCCCTCCGGCCGCACGCCCGAGAATGGCACCAAGGCCATGATCGAGGGCATGAAGAAGATGCTCCACTGGCACACCGACAGTTTCAACCTGTTTCCGATCGGTGACGGTTACGAAGTCGAAGTCAACGAATTCGACTACAAGGACGACAACGGCATCTGTTATGACAAGGACGGCGTGGTCATCCGTCACTGGCGGCGGGTTCACGGCAAGGATGGTGCCTCGGGCTATCGTCTCGACTGGAACGGTCTTTCCTTTGTCTGGACCGGCGATGGCCGGCCGGATGAAAACACCGTGAAGTATTCCAAGGGCGTGGACGTCTTCGTAACGGAGCTGCAGCCCGACAACTTGAACGTCCAGGTCCTGAAGTTCGGCATGCCCATCGAGGTTCTCACCCCGACCGTCGACGTCGCCCACACGGTTCACTATGCAACCGGCTACATGTTCGAGCAGGTGCAGCCGCGTCTCGCCATGGCCACGCACTTGTCCTATGACGAGGAAATGGTCCCCGAAATGGTGGCCGGCATCCGCACCCATTACAAAGGACTCTTCCAGTTCGGCGCGCCCGATGGCGTCATCGTCAACGTCACCAAGAAATCCATCTGGACGCGCAAGGCGGCGCTGGCCCACTCGACCAATTTCGCACGCCCGGCGAAAAAGGAAGCCATGGAGCTGTTTGACATCAGCCTGACCAAAACCACCGTGGATTTCCCGGATCCGAAGTATGTCATCTCGGACATCGAAGACCCCGCCACGCGCGCCGCCTTGGAGATTGATCCGAAAAAATACTACCCGGTGGATGTCTATCGAACACCCAATCCGATTTTCCCCAAGGGCTTCAAGATCGATATCAAACAAATGATGGGCGACAAGATCGAGGCCGCGGTGAAAGACAAGGTCGAGGACATCAAGGAAAACGCCGCGGATACGGTGGACGACATCAAGAAGAAGATCGAGGCCCTGCAAGATCAGCTCCGAGCCAAGGTGAAGGAGAAGATCCAAGAGAAGTTCAAATAATACGATCCGATGTTATCCACCGCCATTCCCGTCACCATCCTCACCGGCTTCCTCGGTGCGGGAAAAACTACGTTGCTGAACCGAATCCTCAACGGCGATCACGGCCTGCGCATCGCCGTGCTCGTCAATGATTTCGGATCGATCAACATCGACTCGGATCTGATCGTAGGTATCGAGGAAGGAGGCGACATCATCAGCCTCGCGAACGGCTGCGTGTGTTGTAATATCCGCGAAGATCTGCTAGAGGCGGTGCAGGCGGTCATCGCCCGCCCCGAGCAACCGGAGTATATCCTGTTGGAAGCCAGCGGCGTGGCCGAGCCATCGGGCATCGTGATCACTTTTCAAAATCCGAGTCTGCGGGACAGTATCCGCCTCGATAGCATCATGTGCCTGATGGACGCCTCGCAGATTTTCGCCGTGCCGGAAATGATGCAGTTGAAACTCCGCCAGATCGCCTTCGCGGACATGCTTATCCTGAACAAGGCGGATCTCGTGGACCGCAAGGAGATCGCTCGGATTAAAGAATGGCTGGACGAGCATTTTCACCGCTACCGCCTCGTCGAGTCCACTCGTGGCGAGGTGCCGTTGGAAATTCTTCTATCAGCCGGACGTTTTGATCCCTCGCAGCTTGATGAAAAGCACCACGATCATCACGATTGCTGCGGCGCACACTGCGACCACCACCCTCACGATCACACTGAAGACTTTGCCACCTGGAGCTACGAAACCGACCACCCGCTCTCGTTGGAAACCTTGCGTGAGGTCGCCCGCAAGCTGCCTGCTAGCATCTACCGCTGCAAGGGCGTGATCCACTCCATCGACTCACCCGGCCAGCGAGCCGTGCTGCAAGTCGTCGGCAAACGGGTGGACATTTCAATGGATCGGGTGTGGACTGACGCCCCCCGAACACGCATCGTCGCGATCGGAGCTACCAACTCGCTGCGTGAGGGAGAAATGAAATCCATCTTCGATCCTTGCTTGTCCTCGCCATCATTCCACGAATTCGCCAAATCATGAATCGAACCTTTGTCCTCCTTGCTTCACTCATCCTGATCGGCTGCACCTCGTATTCGGAGGTGAAGGAGATTAAACCCGTTTATCTCCCCGTCGCAGGCCCCGTCGGCACCGTGCAGGGCGAGATCATGAAGTCCATGAAAACCAGCAGCCATGACCCGCTTTCCGGGCTCGGTGGATTTCTGGTAGCAGCGGAGGCTTCCTCGCGCCAACTCGCAGTGAACCCTAAAGACGCGCAGGCGGAGTCGGACTACAATTTTGCCGTCGCTCGGATTGTTTCCACCGTCCAGAATGCGAAACTCGATCCATGGAACCAGCCACTGCGAGTGCCGTCCGCAAGTGGCGAGTTCATCCTGACGAAGAGGCCGAACCTGAATCCAAATCACAACCCTGCGCTGTTTGATTTCACCCCAGCGGACCAATTCGACGTGAGCGGAAGCTATGTGACCAAAAGGTCCATCAGGCCCGGCATCGGTGCGCCAATCGTGGCCGTGGGAAAGCGAGAGAGACAGGATGCGAAAAAGGATTTCGCCATGAAGCGCATCTACTACGGCGTCACCGCCGTCGCACGCTTCAAGGGCAAGACGTGTGAACTCGCGTTCGAAGATCCGCTCGCGGCGGAAACCGTCAGCATGAACGGGAAAATCTATCCGCTCGCCGCAGACTTCACCGTGCCGCTAGCCGTCATGCTCGCCAAGAACGATCCGAAAAAGCTCGAACTCGCACGACTGCTCAACCCTGGTCAGCACACGGATACCGCGCAGATCATCGCCCTGCAACCCTACGATCCGAACAAACGGGTCATTCTTGTTATCCACGGCCTGATGGATTCTCAAGCCACCTGGACGCCGATGATCAACACGTTACGCGGCGATC
>JBDTNJ010000180.1:0-2626 GCA_039933825.1 Luteolibacter sp. | reverse complement strand
CACCCCTTTCAACGCCGAATTAAGGAATCGCCGCCCAGCGGCTCTGTTCAACAATCTGGAGGATAATCTCTTCCACCCGGATGCAACACGTTTTCTATATTTTAGACCACTCCGAATGTTGCCTTGGAACGGACCTGAAGGAAATAGTTTGGTCGTTCCAGAATCCAACTAACTCCCAATGAAACTTAGCACCATACTCCCGCCCTTCCCCGAAAACTTTGCTTGGGGAGCCGCGACCGCAGCTTACCAGATCGAGGGGGCGTGGAATGAGGATGGCAAAGGGCCGTCTGTCTGGGATGATATGTGCCATCGCGGCGGGAAGATCAAAGGCGACTCTAACGGGGACATTGCCTGCGACCATTACCACCGCTGGCCGGAAGATGTGAAACTCATGAAAGCGATTGGGCTCGGTGCCTATCGACTCTCGCTGAGTTGGCCTCGTATTCTTCCAACAGGGACAGGTGCCGTAAACGCCGCCGGACTGGATTTCTATGATCGTCTCATTGATGGGTTGCTCGCGGCGAACATTGCGCCTTGGGTCACCCTATTTCATTGGGACATGCCCTTGGCGCTCTACCACAAGGGGGGCTGGCAGAATCGGGATTCCGTCGAGTGGTTTGGCGAATACACCCGGGTGGTGGCGCAAAAGCTGGGTGACCGAGTGAAAAATTGGATCACTCTCAATGAACCGCCTTGTTTCACGGGAATGGGCCAGCTCGAAGGAATCCAGGCACCGGGAGACAAGCTCTCGTTTGCGAATTTCCTACGCATCTCCCACCATGTGCTGATGGCGCACGGGCGAGCGGTGCAGGTGCTGCGGGACGAATGTCCCGGCGAATGCCAAATCGGATTCGCCATTACCGGCAATGCCCGCATTCCGGACACCGTCACCCCGGAGAACATCGAGGCAGCGAAGACCAACCTATTTAGAATTCGACGTAAATCCCAGTGGAACATCTCGTGGTGGATGGATCCCGTCTATCTCGGTCACTATCCAGCGGACGGGCTGGAGCTGTTTGCAGATGAGTTGCCGGAAATCACCGACGAGGATATGAAGCTCATCAGCCAGCCACTGGATTTCATGGGATACAATGGATACTCTGGAGACCGCGTGGTCGCCTCTCCCGAAGGGCCTGTGGAACTCAAGCACAAGGACGGTCATGCACAGGGTTTCTTGGATTGGGTACGCATGGAACCGGATACATTCTACTGGATATCGCGATTCTTCCGCGACCGTTATGGCGACCTGCCGCTGGTGGTCACGGAGAACGGACTTCCGTCCACGGATTGGGTTTCATTGGACGGTAAGGTTCACGATCCGCAGCGGATCGATTACACTTCGCGTTACCTGCAGGGCATCGCGAAAGCCAATCGTGATGGACATACCATTTCAGGATACTTCCACTGGACTCTCATGGACAATTTTGAGTGGGCCGAGGGTTATCACCCGCGGTTCGGATTGATTCATGTCGATTACCAGACTCAGAAGCGGACGCTCAAAGATTCCGCGCACTGGTATCGCGATGTCATCGAAACGAATGGCCGACACATCGCCGGTCCGTCTGTGACCAGTATTGAGGAAAGCATCGCCGCCCCAGTTGCGTGAATGAAAAAACTCACCCAGCAGTTTGATATTGTTGTCTGCGGCGGGGGACTCGCTGGCTTTTGTGCTGCCGTCGCCGCCGCCCGTCATGGTGCGAAAACCTGCCTCGTCCACGACCGCCCGGTGCTCGGTGGCAACGCATCCTCCGAGGTGCGTGTGACGGTGCATGGAGCGGCCCAGTTCCATGCCTACGCGCGCGAGACCGGCATCCTCAGCGAGGCGCTCATCGAGGAACGCGCGCGCAATCACGAGGTGATCAACGAAAACGGCTGGACGAATTCCGTCTTCGATCAGGTGCTCTACGACATCGCGCAACGCACGCCGAATCTGACCCTGCACCTCAACACCTCCGTTCAGGATGTCCTGCTTGGAGACGATGATCTGAGCGGTCTCTCACAGATTCCCGAGCGGCCGATTCCAAACACCGACAACGGCTGGTTTCACCGCCCCGCTTGTGCGCCGCGTCCGCGCATCGCCGCCGTGATCGCACGAGTTGCCAGCGCCGAAACCGAACTAACGCTGCGCGCGCAAACGTTCATCGACTGCACCGGCGACGGTCTAGTGGCCGATCTGGCAGGCTGTGAATGGCGCATGGGCAGCGAGAGCCGCGAACAGACCGGCGAACTTCACGCGCCGCCCGCCGCCTCGACGAACACAATGGGCAACTCCATCCACATCCGCGCACGCGACGTCGGCAGGCCCGCACCTTTCACCGCACCGGAATGGGCGCGGGTGATTCCTGACGCGGATTTCCTCTATCAAAAGGGCCGCATTCCCCACGACGTTTCGGGCGGCTATTGGTGGATCGAGATCGGCATCCCGTGGCACACGATTTACGACAATGAAACCATCCGGCACGAACTCACCGCTTGGGCGCTCGGCATTTGGGATTGGATCAAAAACCGCGACGAAAATACGAAAACGCGCGCCGCAAATTACGCGCTCGAATGGATCGGCCAGGTGCCGGGCAAACGTGAGAGCCGTCGCATCATGGGCGAATACTTACTCACCGAGCACGACATC
>JBDTNJ010000179.1:0-12839 GCA_039933825.1 Luteolibacter sp. | reverse complement strand
TGGCGATGTCGCCATCAAGGCGGACCCATTCGTGGGAAGTGGCGTAGCGGAGGTCTGCGGGAGTGCTCATTGGGTGGGATGTAATTAGTTAGATGTTATTTGTTAAAGGGGTCTTCTGTAAAACGGCTTTTTCACGACCTTGGCGAGGCAGAGCTTGCCGCGGACTTCGATTCTGAGGGGCGTGCCGATTTTCGAAAACTCCGCGGGGAGATAGGCCATGCCGATGCCGGTCGCGAGCGATGGCGAGTGTACGCCGCTCGCCAGTTCACCGATCACCGCGCCATCGGCGGCGTGGACCGGGTAGTGGGCGCGGGGTGGGGCACCTTTTTCAAGATATTGGATCGCAGTCAGCTTCACGGCGGGGCCGTTAGCTTTCTGTTGGGCGAGCGTATCGCGGCCGATGAAGTCGCCTTTTTCGAGATCGCAGAAAAACCCGAGCCCGGCCTCGATGGGCGTGTGCTCGGGGGAAAGATCGTTGCCATTGAGCGGATAGCCCATTTCCAAGCGAAGTGTGTCGCGGGCACCGAGGGCGCAGGGCTTGGCCCCGGCGGCGATGAATTTTTCCCAAGCGGGAACCCCATCGGCGACAGGTGTGAAAAACTCGAATCCATCCTCACCGGTGTAGCCCGTGCGGCAAACGACGGCACCGGACGCCAGCGTTGCGATTCCATTGCGCGGCGGCAAAGTTTCGCCAGGGCAGACTTTCGCGAAAACCTCCTGCGATTGCGGCCCTTGCACCGCCATTCCTGCCCACAGGTTGCTCTCGTTGCGTAGAGTGACGTTTTCGTCCTGGTGACCCGCCATCCAGAAAAAATCCTCATCGATCATCGAGGCGTTTACGACGAGGAAAAACTCATTCTCGCCCGTGCGATAGGCGATCAGATCGTCGATCACGCCACCTTTTTCGTTCAGCATCAGCGTGTATTGACCGTGGCCGATGGCGAGGTGATCGATGTTGTTAGTGAGCATCCGATTCAGCCACGCGGCGGCGGTCGGGCCGCTCACCATGAACTGGCCCATGTGGGAAATATCGAAAATCCCACAGTGCGTGCGGACGGCGGTGTGCTCGTCGATGATCGAGGTGTATTGGATCGGCATGTTCCAGCCGGCGAAGGAGACGAGTTTGGCTCCGAGGGCCACGTGGGCGCTCTCAAGAGGGGAACTTTTCATTTCAGAAGTCACGCCTCGGAAGGTGGAAGCCAGACCCGGCCTTGTCAATCCGCTGAAGTGACCGCTTGGCAAAGTCGGCCCGCGGAGTGGATTTTTCAGATTCAGTGATCCAACTGGAGGTGAATCCCGGATGGACTTCTGACACCAAAAAGATTTCCGTCTTCCGGCCCCTGCCATTTGTCATGAAACCCACTACGTCCGCCATGCATCGTCTTTGCCTTTTCCTTGTCGCCCTCGTTTATCTGGGAACCAGTCATCCCTTATTGGCGGCACCCGGCGGACGGAGAAGCCTCAGCTTGGTGCTTGCCAGCGACCGGTTGAGCGCGCAAGTCAAGGTGCCGAAAGGCGTCGGAAGCGTGACGGTTGAAAAATTCGAGCGCCTGGGCGGTTGGCAGAAATTCGCCACGAAACAAGCGGTTTCCGGGGTGATGAAATTCAGGCTGCCTGTCACCGGAAAGGAAGTCCGCTGGCGGGCGACCGGGCGCTATGAAGTGTCCAGCCTGTCCCGAATGAAATTTCCCGCAAAATTTTACACGGGTGAAAGTCTCTTCGGCCCCATAAAATCAACCGTTGAGCGTGCTGGAAATCCACTTTCTCCAGCCATGCAGGCCGCACCTGGCGCATCGATGGATAGCGTCGGGGCCATCGTGCCGGAAGAAGCGGATATCTGGAAAACCGATGGCAGCACGGTTTATTTCTTCAATCAACTGCGCGGGCTGCAAGTGCTCGATTTAACAAATCCCGCGGACCCGCTTCTCACGGCGTCACTCCGTCTGCCTGCTGTTGGGCAGGACCTTTACCTGTTGCCGGGCTCCGGCGACCGCCGGCTGGTTCTCCTGACCGAATCCTGGTCGCAAACGGGTGGCCAATCCACCCGCATCAATCTCGTAAAAGTCTCCGGTAGCGTGGCGGAAATCATCCAAACCCAAGACGTCCCGGGCAACTTGGAGGATAGTCGTTTGGCCGGCAATCGTTTGATCCTCGCCACAACCGAATGGAATGCCCCAAGTGCTGATTCCGCTATCAGCTGGACATCTTCCTGCCGCCTTTCCGAGTGGCTGCTGACGGGGGACCAAGCCCCGCAGAAAGCTGCGGAAACATTGATCGACGGCGCCAATCCGCTGATTTCCTCCGGCCCGGACTGGCTGGCAGTGGCGGCCCATCCGAATGGACTGTGGGATATTTCCGAAGTCTCGGTCTTTGCGGTGCGCCCCAGTGGGCTGGTCCTGATGGCGCCGCCATTTCGCACGGTGGGGGCGATCGCTAACAAGTTCGCCATGAACTGGAGCAATAACGTCTTTACCACTGTTTCGCAAAAGAACTGGAATATCGATCGTTGGTCACCCACCACGACTCTTGAGAATTTTCGCGTATGGTCGCCGGAGGCGGTTCGTCCACTGGTGCTTGAGGCACCCCTCGGCAAGCTTGAGTTAGCCAAAGGCGAAAGCCTGTTTGCGACTCGTTTTGCCAATGACAAGGCCTACATCGTCACCTTCCTGCGGACCGATCCGCTCTGGGTGGTCGATTTGTCAGACCCGATGAATCCAACGATCGCCGGGCAAATCGAAGTGCCGGGTTGGTCCTCACACTTGGAGCCGATTGGCGACCTCCTGTTTTCTATCGGTTGGGAGGCCGGCACCGTGGCGGCATCGCTTTTTGATGTAGAGGACCCCACTTCCCCGAAGCTGTTGCGCCGCATCAATTTAGGAAATCCTGGGACCTACAGCGAGGCCTTGTGGGACGAAAAGGCGCTCAAAGTGCTGCCCGATGCCGGTTTGGCGCTGATTCCGCTAACATCCTATGATTCAGGCACCGGGACATCCCAGCCCGTAGTCCAGCTTTTGGACATCGACGTGGCTAACGGCGAACTCACCAAGCGGGGGAGCATTGCCCACGCCTTCGAAGCGCGGCGTGCGGATTTGATCGGTGGCGCGGTGGTTTCTATTTCCCAGCGGGTGCTCGTCGCGGCGGAGATCACGGATCGGGATGCCCCGGCGGTGCTTTCGGAAGTGACCCTTGCCTGGCCAGTGGATCGTGTGCTCGAGGCGGGTAAATTCCTCGTGCAGATCGAAGACGGTGGATGGTATAGCGGCGGAACCGCGACTGCCCGCATTTCCCCTGCGAACGCTCCAGAGTCCATTCTTACGGAGACCGACCTCGGAGAAGGAACGGTGAAAGCTGCGGATATCCGCGATGGAAAGCTCTATGTTCTTCGTGAGCTTGCCTCTGCCCAGCCCCTTTATTATTGGAGCCCGATCATCGGGAATTCATCAGGAAACCAACTGATCCTTGATATCTATGATACTTCGGCGGCTCCTGCCCTTTCGCTGCTAGGATCCTGTGCGATGACCCCGGGCGCAGGTGGCCGGGTCGCGACCGATCATTTGCTTTGGCCGCAGGCAAATCGCCCGGCGGTGGTGATGGATTTTAACAACATCTATTGGTATGGATGGGGTGGCCCGATTGAGGATGGTCCGATCCGCGCCATCCCCTTGGGCATTGCCGTTGCTGCCAGTCCCATCGTAGTGGATCCCAACCCAAGTCTTTTGAGACCTTCGCCATATCCTGCCACGTCCCAAATTCCGCAGCTGGTGATTTTCGATACCACCCTGCCGAAAGCCCCTGTGGCGGCGGTGCCGGTTGATTTAGGGACTGCGGGGACGACGTTCAACGGGACCTGCTCAGCGGCTGACGGCTTAATTGTGTTAGGGATGTCCCAAGCTCAGAATGTGAATACCGGCAAATGGTACGATTTCGGGCAGAGCCTCAAGTCGGCCCGGGTGATCGAGGTCCGTGCCTCGGGAGCACCGGTGCAGCGTCCTTCGATCGAACTGCCGGGCGAGTTGTTTGGCGTCACCGAGCTCGATTCTAAAGGTTTTCTCGCCTTCACTCGCAAGCTTCTCAGCGACAACACCTCCACCTTGCAGGTGAGCGCGAGCGACGGTTATGATGCCTTTCTCGTCACAGGCGTGAGTGCGCCCGCATATGGGGCGACCGCTGTCGGAGGCCGACGATTGTTCATCGCAACCGACGCCGGTGTGCAGCGCCAGTTACTCGGCGACAATGGCAAATTCTTGGCTGAGCCGATTTTGAATACCAGCTGGCAACCGTATTCTCTGCGTTGGCTCCAAGGCCGCTTGATCGGCTCCGATGGAACTTCACTTTTCCAAGTAAACGATGGCGAGAGCATCCTGAAAAACTGGAAATTCACGAGTTGGTATTTCGCTCTGGAACAAGTGACCCTTGCGGGCAATGGCGATCTGCTGGTTCCCTTCGGCCAATATGGTGCGGAACGCTTGAGCCATTGAACTCCACGAACCTTCAGCGCTTGAAAATGCAGCGCTTGTCAATCGGTCGAAATCCGCGATGTTTCGCGCGACATGACAGTTTTTGATCGATTGGAGCGGCGCTTCGGCTGGATTTCGTTTCCTGGATTCCTGCGTTATTATGCGCTTTTCCACGTCTTGGTTTTTGTAATCCAGTTCATCAGGCCGGACATCGGGCAGGTTTTTGAATTCGACCGGGCGAAGATTTTCTCCGGAGAAATCTGGCGGGTGGTGACATTCTTTTTTGCCTCCTCGCAGTTCGGCCCACCGACGATGACGAGCATCATCTTTCTGATATTCGCCGTGAACTTCGCCTTCATGATCGGCGATGGTCTGGAAGGCGCTTGGGGAGCGTTCAAATCCTCAGTCTTCTACTACATCGGCATTTTCCTAACGATCGTGGCGAATTTCGCTTATCCAATCAATATCCCCTTGAGCGGATTCGTGCTCTATGCGTCCGCTTTCCTAGCTTTTGCCACCCTGTTTCCTAAAACGGAAATCCTGTTATTTTTTGTTCTGCCCATTCAAATCCGGTTCCTTGGCATCTTGCAGGCTCTGGTGGTCCTACTGATGGTGCTGGCCGCGCCAGTCCTGTTGCCATACGTGGTGATGGGTTTTGCGAACTACATCCTGTTAGCAGGCGTTCCGGCACTGCGCGGCACGGCGCTTGTGATCGAATCGGCAAAGCGGAAAAAGCGCTTCAATGCAGGAACAGGATCGAAAGACAATGCCTTCCACACCTGCGCAAGCTGCGACCGCACGGACGTGACCGACCCCGGCCTGGAATTCCGCGTCGGCGGCGACGGGCGCGAGTATTGCATCGATCACCTGCGGGAATGATTTTCCCGCAGATGGGATATTGCAATTAGAGAAACTCAATGGGAGATGCGTGCGCGACCGCCGTTGTAAAGAACGCGGACGCGGTCGCCTTGTGAAAAGTGCTCGTTAGGATTCACCTCTTGAGTGACGGACAGCGAGCCGCCACCATTGTCGAGACGGACTTCGACTTCGATGCCTTGGCGACTGCCCACTTCCTTCCCGACATGCGATCCCGCAGCGGCACCCAGTCCGGCACCGCCGATGGTCGCCAAGGTCCTGCCGGCACCTCCGCCCACTTGATTGCCAAGGACACCGCCCGCCACTCCACCAAGGATCATGCCACCAGTGGAGTTCCCTTCGATTTTCACGTAGCGGATCGAGGTGATTCTGCCACGCTGGACGGTTTGGGCCTGGCCTGCCTCGCTGCGCGAGTAGCTGTCACCGGTGAGGCTTTGTTGGGCGCATGATGCGAAAAAGAACGGTAATGTAGCGATGGTTAGGATGGTTTTCATAGCGGTGGAAATCCTAGCGCAGGTGCGATTGATGTAAAGAGGGGAAAGGGGATACCTGAAAGTGGCCGGACAGGAGGATCATCGCCTTTCAGCAGTCATAACTCATCCCATGAAATTGAAGCGGATGAGGACGCTGCCAAAGTCCAGTGAGCGCTCGCCGGGGACCAGGAAGCGGGAGTCGATGACGTAGAGGCCGTAGTGACGGCCGACGATGCCTGCGTTCGAGAGGACGGCCACCCGCTGCGGCTGATGCGCCCTACAAGGTCGCTCCCGCAGCATCCGCGATTCCAAAGTGATTGAGGCGGACGGCTCGTGTATCTCCTATCCATCGGTGGGCGCAACCCGCAGCATCCGCGATTCCAAAGAGATTGAGACGGCTCACCTTCGCGTTCCTCGTGCTGACTACTTTCGCGCGGTATGGGCGAAACTGCATTGGTTTTCATTATCTCACAGCGGTGGGGTTTCACCCCATGGCGCAAGGTTGAGACGCTGCGTAGTATGCAATCGAAGAGAGGAGCAGGCACCTCAAACTTCAAATCAACCCCACCAAAACCGTGAGCACCGACATCCATTCAAATTCACCTATGAATCAACTTCCAGAGGCTGCTAGTGAAATCGCCGGTCAGACCGCTGATGCAGCAAAAGAAACAGTTCAAAGAGCCACACTCGCTGCAAGGAACGTCACTGGCGTCCTCGAAGACGTGGCCAAAGACGCCGCTAACCGCGTCACCGACACGGCCAAGGACATGTATCAATCAGCGGCGTTGAAAGCCGAGGACACACTGGCTACATCCAAGGAATATGTGCGTCAAAATCCAGTGCCCGTTGTTCTAGGAGCCATCGCCTTCGGTGCGGCTATCGGATACATGCTTGTCATGGCGCGGCGGAAGCCGACGTTCCGTGAACGGTATGTGGATGGGTCTTTGGACTCCGTGCGTGAGGCTGTCCTCGCCGCGCTCGCTCCCTTTGGGCAACGCCTTCACGAGGGATATGATTCGGCACAGAATGGCGCGGCAAAAGCCATGGATCAAGTGAATCGATTTAACCCGGGACGCACCGTTGATTCGTTGTCCGGGAAAATCGGTCGTGTCGGTAACAACCTCAAATTTTGGTAAGTCATGAATGAAGCATCACACAATCCAGTCGCGCCATTGTCCTTGGAGGAAATGGTCAATATTTCATTGGGCAATGTGCAGCAAGGCATCTGTGACCGTTATCAGGAGTGCGAGAATCAGATTCGCAAATCTCCTATAACATCAGTTCTCGGAGCTGTTGCCGCCGGCTACCTTCTGCATCGGCTTCCGGTGCGTTCGATCCTTGTCACCCAGGTCCGCGTGCTTTCGGCGCTGGCTCCACCCGCGTTGTTTCTGTTCGGTGCAGCAAAACTTTACGAGTTTTTTTTACAAAGCCGGGAGATGGCCAAGTGAAAATCAACCGCGCAGATTTTTAATCACTATCAGATTATATTGATAGATTTAGGTATTATCCATCAGTGCTGACCGCTACAATCGCCTCAGGTGCAAAATCGAACGGCTCTACGACCAGCGACGCGGTTGCACGCGCCTGAACCAATTACCATTCAACACAAATGATCGCACTAGTAACATTACCCATTCTTGCCGCTATTGGCTACTCCTTGCTATATATGCTTTTCGGTGGGGGCCTTGGTATTGCCATCGTCATCTTCTTTATTGCGAAAATGTTCGGTAAGTAAGCCCTTCGCCGTTACGGCCCCGTGTCGCACGGCGGCGTGGAGTAACTACCTTTTTTCTCCCTCTGTTCCCGCCTTCGCCTGTGCTTTCGTGTGCAAGTCGAATGGTTGAACGTCGGAGGCGATTGCTTTGAGGTGAAAACGGATTGCTTCACTGTCGCCGGATGAACCCAAGAGGCGGACTAAAGTCCGCGCTCCAGTTGGCTAGAGGATCTCCTTCACGAAGGCGTCGCGGCGGAAAATGGTGAAGGCTTCGGGCTCCTCGCCGGTGCCAAGGAAGCGGGTGGGGATCTGGAGCTCGTCCTGGATGGTCACGGCGATGCCGCCTTTGCCGGAACCGTCTAACTTTGTGACGATCAGGCCGTCGAGCGGGCTGGCTTTGTGGAATTCCTTGGCCTGTTGGAGGGCGTTTGAGCCGGTCGTGGCATCGACGACTAACAAAGTGAGGTGCGGCGCGGTTTCGTCCTGCTTGGCGATGGTGCGGCGGATTTTCCCCAGCTCTTCCATCAGATTGTGGCGGGTGTGGATGCGGCCGGCGGTATCGCAGATGAGGAACTGAGTTTTGTCGGCGATGGCTTTCTGATGGGCGTGAAAGCAGACGGATGAGGGATCGGCGTTGGGGTTGCCTTTGACGACCGGGATTTTCAGGCGGTCGCCCCAGCGTTGGAGTTGCTCGACTGCGGCGGCGCGGAAGGTATCGGCGGCGGCGAGGATGACGGAGTGGCCGCGTTTGGTGAGCCAGAGGGCGAGCTTGGCAGAGGAGGTAGTTTTCCCGGTGCCGTTCACTCCGACGACGAGGATGACGAAGGGCTTTCCATCGGAGCGCGGGGTGGGGGCGAGGAAATCGGCGTCGAGCTTCTCGGCGAGCTGGCGGCGGGTGGTTTCCACGACGTCGTCTGCGGAGACCTCGCGGCCGAGGTTGCGGAGTTCGTCGATGATGGAGGTGGTGAGTCGGATGCCGATGTCGGAGCTGATAAGATCGGCTTCGAGTTCGTCCCAATCGATTTCAGCGCGATTGGTGACTTTGTTGAAAAGAGATTTGAAGAAGCCTGCCATGCCGGGAAGAGACAAGACACAAGACGGGAAGACACAAGACTTAAGACGACAAGACTCAAGATGGAGAGAACACATCGCATCGGAGATTCTTCATCTTTTCTTACGTCTTGAGTCTTGACGTCTTGAGTCTTACGTCTCTTTCCGTGCCCAAGATCCGAGTGTTACCCGATATTCTCGCCAGCCAAGTGGCTGCGGGCGAGGTGGTGGAGCGCCCGGCATCGGTGGTGAAGGAGCTGGTGGAAAATAGCATCGATGCCGGGGCGCGGGAAATCCGGGTGGATATGGATCAAGGCGGGGCGGCGCTGATCCGGGTGAGCGACGACGGCTGCGGGATGTCGCGCGAGGATGCCCTGCTTTCCCTGGAGCGCCACGCGACGAGCAAGCTGCGGACGTCCGGTGATCTAGCAGCGATTCGGACCCTCGGTTTTCGAGGTGAGGCGGTGCCGAGCATCGCGAGTGTCTCGCGTTTCCGAATGGTGACACGGGAAACCGATGCGGTGGCCGGGACCGAAATTCTAGTGGATGGGGGAAAGGTGCGCGATGTGCGGGACGCCGGTTGTGCGCCGGGCACGGTGATCGAGGCTCGGGCCCTGTTCTTCAACATGCCGGCGCGGCGGAAATTTCTGAGGGCTGAAACGACGGAATCGGCGCATGTGGAGCATCAACTTCGATTGCACGCGCTGGCCGCGCCGAATGTGCGTTTCCGCTTGCGGCGGGATGATCGGGAGATTTTCGATCTGCCACCGGCGGCCAAGGCGGTGGACCGGGTGAGGCAGATTTTGGGAAATGACTTGGCGCGGGAGCTCGTCGCGCTTCCGCTCACCCAAGGAAATGGCATTTCCGTAGAAGGCTACGTGCTGCCAGCGCGCCACGCGCGGAAGGGGAGGCGGCACCAGTTTGTTTTCCTGAATGGCAGGCCGGTGGAGGATGCGGTGATTTCAAGGGCGCTGGCGGAAGGATTTCGCGGAGCACTCGCGGATGGAATGTATCCGGCGGCATGGTTGTGGCTCGATCTGGAGCCGACTTTGGTGGATGTAAATGTGCATCCGGCCAAGCGCGAGGTGAGATTCCACCGGCCGATCGACATCCGGGAAGCGATTTTGCAAGCGGTGGCGGAAGGTCTGCGGCCACCCGCCGCGAAAGTTTCTCCGCCGGTGGATTTTGCGACGGTGGATGTGGTTCCGGAATTTGAGGGGAAATCTGTCCCGGTGCCGGTCATGGCGAGTTTTCGCGTGCCGCAGCCGCTGCTTCCGGAAATGGAAAATGCCGTGCCTGTGGTTGCGGGTGGCGTGGAGGAATCGCCCGCCGCAGCGACAGGCCCGAGTTTCCGGACCGTCGGCCTGTTGCATCATCGGTTTGTGTTGTTGGAGAGTGAGGACGGGCTGGTTTTGTTCGACCCAAAGGCGGCGCATGACCGGATTTTTTACGAAAAACTGCTCAGCCAGCATGCAGCGGGTCTCGAAACGCAGGGCTTGCTGGTCCCGGTGTTGATCGAGCTCGACCCCCGCGATGTCGATCTGGTGCTGCGTGAACGGATGGCTTTGCTAGATGCCGGGATCGAGGTGGAGGCGTTCGGAGGGAACACGCTGCAAATCAGGAGTTTGCCAGCTTGTTTGCCGGTGGAGGACCCCCGCTCGTTTCTCTGCGCGCTGCTGGATGAACTGCTCCACGATCCATCGCCCGGTGCTCGCTTTGCCTTTGATCGCCTTGCCAAGGTTCTGTCGAGGCGTGCCGCCGCGTTGGTGCTCCCCAGGCTGGCGGAAACCCAGTCGCTTCTTGCGGAATTGTTCGCCTGCGATCTGCCCTATTGCGCATCGGACGGGAGGCCCACACTCACCGAGTTCGGCATGCGCGAATTGGAACGCAGGTTCGGGATTGGCAAGGGTGATTCCGGCGCGACCAGAGGCTAGCGGAGGATCCACCAGCTTTGACCCTTGACCCGCTGCTATCCAATCGGTAGACACTCGAAATATCCCTCGTTTGGGGGATTGACGTGGATTTGAAAAAATCACGTTTTTTGACGAAACAGCGATTTTTTTTAAACCCAAACGCCGGATCGCGACATTTGGAAACACAAGATCCTCCTCTTGGCCCTCCAGATAACTCCATTATTCAAAAGAAATCCACCCATGAAACCAACTCAATCCTCCCTAGGCCGGCTCTTCACCAGCAGCATCACTGTCGCTTTTACCGCCCTTGCCTCATCCTCCACCCAAGCCGATACCATCAATGGCACCGGGTGGAAGGGGCAGGGCGGGAATTCTAACTGGAGCACGGGGAACAGTTGGGACAATACGCCTCCGAGCACCGGCGGCTCGAACGAGCGCAATTTGTTTTTTGGACAGGGTTACAAGGCAGCGGGCGGCAATGGCTTCACGACCTCGAACAACGATCTGACCAGTTGGGCCGGATATCGAATGACTTTTCAAGATAGCAACTCGGCCGGTAACGGAACCGATGGATCTTCCGCGAACGACACCGCGTTCACGATCACCGGCAACGGCTTTACCCTGTTCGATTTTGGCGGAGGAAATTTTCCGCGCATCGAAAACGATTCGTTCCTCACTCAGACTTTCAGTCTAACGAGTGGGCAGACGATCGTATTGAGCGGCGGAAGCAATAACAAAGCGGAGATCAACCCGGTAAACGGTAATTTGCTATTCAGTACGGGCAACAAGATCGATCTCGCGGGATCGACACAACTGCAGATGTTTGGCGGTAAAACGGTGACCTATAATGGCATCATCTCCAGCAGCGGAAACAGCGGGAACAACAGCGTGGTTATCAATGGAGGCACCACGGCGGTTCACGGAGCGGTCAATACTTACGGTGGCGATACGTTTGTGAACAGCGGCACCTTGACGATCGCCTCCGGAGGCGGGCTGGCCAGCGGCAGCGCGATTCGTTTGGGAAATGCCGTGGTCAATGGCGGTGGAAACGCCTCACTCGTTTTCAGCAATGGATCGGGAGGAGTTTCCGTCGGGAGCATTGTCAACGCTGGTTTTAACAGCGGAGGCGGCACGTATCTCATCGATTCTCAAAACACTAGCGGGACGAACACGATCAGCGGAAATGTCTTCCTCGACGGAGCTCTGCGTATGAACCAGTCCGCAGGCGGCACGTTGTCGATCTCAAACGCGACGCTTGATCTGAAAGCCCAGACTTTGACCCTAACGGGCGCTAGCACCAGCCTGATCAATATCGGCGGAGTGATCGGTAACAGCAGCGGCAGTGGTCAGGTCGTGGTGGGAGTGAACGGCACTGCGGGTGGTCCGACAGTGACGCTCGCAAGCGCGAGCACATACGGGGGCGAGACATTTGTCCGTGCCGGTGCATTGCAATTTACCTCCGCAGGTAACCTGACGAACTCCACCATTCGTCTCGGCTCCTCGAGCGGAACGTCGGTGGACGCGAGCGTGAACCTGACCACGCTCACCGGCGGGACGACGATCACTAGCGTGATCAATCCAGTCACTACATCGGGCAGCGGCGCACTTTCGTTGAACTCGCAAAACACCTCGGGCACGAACACTTACTCCGGCCACATCGGCATGGATCGTAATTTGACCATCACACAATCAGCTGGCGGCACGCTAAACGTAACGCAGGTCCGCACATTGCCGGATGCTTCCTTCCTGCTTGGCACGGACATCAAGGGCTTTACGCTCACTCTATCGCCTGCTGCCTCCGGGACCATCAATGCAAGCGGCACGATCTACAACTCGACTGGTAACGGCAATGTGACGGTGGGCGGTGCAGGGACCGTGATCTTAGCAGGGATTAACACCTATAGTGGCACCACCAGCGTCTCTCAAGGCACTTTGCTGGTGAACAACACCAGCGGCTCCGGCACCGGGTCTGGCACAGTCGGCGTCTCATCCGGCGCAACGTTGGGTGGTTCCGGAACCATCAGCGGCGCAGTCACACTTACAACCGCCACCCTCGCTCCTGGCAGTGCTGCCGCCACCGTCGGCATCGAAACGTTCGCGGCGGGGCTCGCTCTGAATTCCACCTCGATCTTCGAGTGGGACATGCAGCAGGCGGCCACGACCGATCCTGGTGCCGCACCTGCGGCTGGTGGAACGAATCCAGGGGCCTATGACAAAGTGGTGTTAAACGGCTCTGCCAACTCACTCTCGGGTTCTGGTGCTGTCTTCAAGATTGTTTTGGGTAGCGGCAAGGCCTTTACAGATGCCTTCTGGGATACGAACAAAACTTGGAATAATGTTTTCTCCGGCACCGGTG
>JBDTNJ010000178.1:0-3145 GCA_039933825.1 Luteolibacter sp. | reverse complement strand
CAACGCGTCGTACTCGCTCGTGTCAGCCACCCCATTAACGGATCGGGAAATTACTCGCCCCAATTCATCGTAGCTGTAAGCTATTGTATCGTCATCCAAAGGACCATCCATGGTAGTGTGAAGGGCGGACGAAAAGTGCAGCAGTGGGCGGTCCAATAGTGCAGCACCCAACGGGGAGATGTTGGGGTTAAGGAGGGGGTTGGGTCAAGGGTAAGCTTCCCTTTCAGGAGAGTATTTTGCCCCGCACAGGATCGGGGGCAAAATACCCCGCCGCGAAGCGGCCACTTGTTGGTTTGGAAGGGGCCCAGCAAGCGCCGTGACAGGCGCAGCCTGGCGCGGCGGTTGCGGGGGGGGCAGGAGTGGGGGTCCGGGGGAGAGGATCGGACTCTGTACCCCGTGGACGGCTGGCGACTCGGTCAGCGGGCCTTGATGCGTTTTTTGGCGTCGGCCAGGCGGAAGCTTTCGCCGTTGGCTTCCAGGATGTGGACCCGATGGGTGAGGCGATCGAGCAACGCGCCGGTCAACCGTTCGCTGCCGAGGACTTCGGTCCAGTTTTCAAACGGCAGGTTGGTGGTGACGATGAGACTGGTGCGTTCATAGGCGCGGCTGACCACATCGAAGAGCAACTCGGCTCCGGCCTTGCTGAAGGGCACGTAGCCGAGTTCGTCGAGGATGAGAACGTCGAGCCGGTCGAGTTGTTTGTAAACGCGCTGGAGACCTCGTTGCTCGCGCATTTCCAGCAGGTGGGTCACCAGCGCGCTGACGGAGGTAAACCTCACGCGCCGCCCGTCGGCACAGGCGGCAAAGCCCAGGGCGCAGGCCAGATGGCTTTTGCCCGTGCCCGGATTGCCGACCAACAGCACGTTTTCCTTTTGGGCGATGTAATCGCCCCGGATCAATAAGCGCACCAGCGCTTCATTGATCGACGGGCAGGCGGCGAACTGGAACGTGTCGATGGTTTTAACGACCGGGAACGCCGCTTCCTTGAGCCGTCGCTCGGCCGCCTTGCGTTCGCGTTCGATCAGTTCACGTTCGGTCAACCGCAGCAGGTACGTGGCGTAATCGGCTTGGTCCGTCGCGGACGAGGCCGCCACACTTTTATATTCGCGCAGGAAGGTCGGCAACTTGAGCGCTTTTAAGTGATGCTCCAGCAGGACTTGCGGAGTGGCGCTCATCGGGCGCCTCCCCAGGCCGGGATTAAGGTTCCATAGCGGCTTAGATCGGGCGCGGCCACCTTGACGCCGCGTAAATGCGCATGCCCGTCGAGGCAAAAGAGGGTGGCTCGGTACTCCTCCCGTGGCGTGAGCAGCTGGGCGATTAAATCGCGACTGGTCGCTCCCATCTCCAGGGCTTCTTGGATCGCTGCGGTCAAGCGGGACAGGGAGTGCCCTTCGAGTAATCTTAAAACTTTGATATATTCACGGGTGCCTTCTCCACCGCGCTGGCTTTCCAGCCGTCTGCGCAACAGCGCAAAACACTCCGGCAAGTGCCAGTCCTCCAGTGGCCGGGCCGAGTCCAGCGCCCCTGGCTTGCGCTCCAGCAACGCCAAATAATGAACCGGATCAAACGCGATCTCCTCGGCCTGCCACAGGCGCGAATGCCGCGCCACCTCCCTCCCACCCGTGCACAGCACCACTTCGTCGATAAATCCCTTGGCCACCACCGGGTGATGAGCCCAGGCCACCGGCACCGAGTAATCGTTGTCGTCGAATCGCACCAAGGACAGCGAGTTGGCCCGCGTCGAACGCTTGCGGCAGGCTTCAAACGGCCCCACCGGCAACGCCCTCAGCACGGCCCGATCTTCCTCCAGCAAGTCCGCCTTGGTCCGGTTTTGGCCGCGCACTCTTCGTTGCAAATCATCCACACAACAACGCCGGAAGCGCTCATTGAGTTCGGCCAGACTATCCACTTGCGGTACAGGCACCATGAAGTTGCGCCGCCCAAATCCCACCAGCCCCTCGACCACCCCTTTTTCGTTGCCACGAGCCACCCGGCAAAACCGGTAGTCAAATAGATAATGGCTTTTGAGTTGCAGGAACCCCTCGGTCAGCTTGCGCTCTTTACCTCCGCCGATGATCTTGGACACCGCGATCTTGCTATTATCGTAAGCAATTTCGGTCGGCACTCCCCCGAAGAACTTGAACGCCTCGACATGCCCATCCCAGAAGCTTTCCGTGCACTCCCTCTCATAGGCTTTAATAAAAACCGCATCGCTATAGGGCAACGCACAGACAAAGAACTTTACCTTGCGCAGGACGCCGCCCACCCGCGCCACCGCTTCCCCAAAGTCCACCTGGGCCGTCCCCGCCTCGTGCCGCAACGGCATGAACACCTCCTGCCCGGTTTGGGTCAGTTCCCGCACTGCGTCCTTGACGATCGTGTACCCTCCCCTGAACCCACGCTCGGCTTTCAACCGATCCCAGATCCGTTTGGCCGTGTGCCGCTGCTTCCGGGGCATCTCCCGATCCGACGCCAGCACCCGCTTGATCCATTCCAAATACGGACCGATTTTAAGCTTGGGCCGCTGCCCTCGTTGCCGGTAGCCCGGTGGCCGACTGTGCGACAGCATCTTGGACAGCGTCTTCCAGTGCAGCCCCTCCTCCCGCATCACCCGCCGCTTGCTTTGCCGCTCCACCAACACCCGATGCCGTACCCGCTCCCATTGTGCCATGTCCATAAACATCCTTTCATCTTAGAAAGGGTGCTGCACTTTTCGACCGCCCACCCAACCGCTACACTTTTCGTCCGCCCTTCACACCGGAGCATATTCGCAGCGACAACGGGCCGGAATTTATCGCTTATGCGATCCAAGACTGGCTGGGAGAACGGAAAATCAAAACCCTCTATATCAAGCCGGGTTCGCCGTGGGAAAACGGCCACATCGAATCGTTCCACGACAAATTGCGCGACGAACATCTCAACCGGGAAATCTTCGGGTCGCTCTTGGAAGCCAAAGTGCTGGTGGAACAATGGCGGGTCGAATACAATCAGAACCGCCCGCATAGTTCATTGGGATATCAAACCCCCAATGAGGTGGCGGCACGCTGGCAGACTCCGCTGCGGCCTACGGCCTCCGCTCCGTCTGCCAGCGCCAAAGAAAACATTAACCAAAGGACAGAACTACACTTTTGATCTGTCCCGTCTG
>JBDTNJ010000177.1:0-7262 GCA_039933825.1 Luteolibacter sp. | reverse complement strand
TCTGGTCGGTCCACTATCAGCGCCTTTCTACCGAATTGGCGAGAACGCGTAGCATCGTCACTCCAAGCATCCGCTCAAACCCATGCGTTGCGGCGAGACGCCGCAACCACGTCCGCATATTATTTCCTTCATGTTGAATACCTAGCCGCAGCGGGAAAAATGTTCGTTCGCCATTGACGGCGGGATCGGCCATGGTGCACGCCGCCACGCGAATCCAAAAGCACATACGATGTCGAAAACTTTTAAAGAACTCGGGGTTTCCCCAAAGCTGATCTTGGGCCTTGAGGAATTGGGCATTCACACACCCACCCGCATTCAAGAGGAGGCTATTCCCTTCCTCATGGAAAACGGCGGTGATTTGATCGCCCAAGCCCAGACGGGCACCGGGAAAACCGCCGCGTTCGGCTTGCCCTTGCTAGCAAAGGTGGACCCGAAGTTGAACCAGATCCAGGCCCTCGTCGTCGCGCCGACCCGTGAGCTGGCGAAACAGATCGCGAAGCAGCTTTTCCGCTTCACCAAACATACGGAAAAAATCTTCACAGAAGCTGTCTGTGGTGGCGAGGATTTCGACCGTCAGGTGGCGTCACTCCAGCGCCCGACCCACATCGTCGTGGCCACGCCTGGACGCCTGATGGATTTGTTCAACCGCAAGGCCCTGACGCTGGCCCATGTGAAATACCTCGTGCTCGATGAGGCGGATGAAATGTTGAGCATGGGATTCAAAAAAGAACTGGTGAAGATTTTCGCACTCACCCGCAGCCGCAAGAGTACATGGCTGTTTTCCGCGACGATCCCGGATGCAATCCAGGGGCTCATCAAGGATTACATGTCACCCAAAGCGCACCTGTTAAAAATCGACAAGGGCCATGTGGTCAATCGCGACATCGACCACCGTTTCATCACCTGCTCGCGGGATGACAAGACCGACTTCATCTCCGCGTTTCTCAAAAAACAAAAAGAGGAGCGGGGCATCATCTTCTGCCGGACACGGGCGGGAGCAATTGTGTTAGCCAAACAACTCACCGTCCGCCAGTTTCCGGTAGATGTGATTCACGGTGATCTCACGCAAAAGGAACGCGACAAAGTCATGCGTGCATTCAAGAACAAAAAAGTGCAGTTCCTCATTGCCACCGACGTCGCCGCGCGCGGCATCGATGTGGAAGGTCTATCATTCGTCATCCACCACCAGCTCCCTGAGCAAACGGAATACTACACCCACCGTAGCGGCCGCACAGCCAGAGCGGGGAAAAAGGGCATCTCCATCGCTTTCATCGAACCGCGCGAGCGTGGAAAAATCACCGGCTTGGAAAATGAGTTAGGCCTTTCGTTCAGCGAGGCTTATTGACGGGGTTTTGGCTCCGGCTTGACGGGTGGCTGGACGTAATTGAGCAGCTCCATGGCAAAGCGGATATCGCCCTTGTCGATGATTTCGCCACTGTCTTTATGGGTTTCGGCCGGCTTGACAACCCGAAGCGCTTTGGGCAGGAAGGCATCGTATTGGGCCACGTCTTTAGGCGCTTCCGCGGGCACGGGCGTTGCCGCGGCGACCACCTTGGGAGGCGTTTCCACGGTGGGATGTTCCGCTTGGTATTGAATCAGGAAAACCGCTGCCCAGAGGATCAGTGCCGCCGTGGGAATAAGAATGACGAGCGTGACTTTCCGGCCTTTGCGGCTCCATTCCGCAGCCTTGCGGTTTTCGGCGGCCTCGAGCATTTCCCGCAGGCTTTCGTCAGACTTGTGCGGTGTTCTCCTGTGATTTCCGGAACTCACTGAAGTCAGGATGCATTAAACGTCAAGAGCTGTCAAAAAATCTTATTCACAAACAGATCCTACGGAACAATACATCCAGCGGGAGCTGCATGCCGATGTAGAAATCGCCGAATTCGCCGTAGCGGGCGGTCACTTCGTCGAAGCGCATTTCATAGACGATGGATTTGATGTCGATGGTGTCCTTGGCCAGCAGCGTGACTCCCCATTCAAATTCATCGAGGCCGGTGGAGCCGGTGATGAGCTGGAGAATGCGCCCGGAATAGGTGCGTCCGACTTTGGCGTGGCCGGCCATCAGTTTCCGGCGGCTTTCGTAGTCGAGGGAATACCAGTTGTCGGGACCATTGCGGCGCTTGGACATCGGATAGAAGCAGATCACCGGCCAATCGGGTAGAACCGGATAGAGACGGTGTTTCAAATAATGGGCCATCCGCTCGTCGAATTCCTTCAAGGCAGCCTCAAATTCCGGCGTGCCTTCGCTGAGTCCTTTTTCGCCGACGAGTGTTTCAGCAGCATATTGATCACGGGTGGTGGTGTATTCGGAGCCTTCCGTTTGTGATAGATAGGAATAAACCGGGCTCAGGATCTCCGGCCCGAGTGAGAGGCTGAGTTGTTTCTCGTAGGTATTCGCCACTTGCAGATCAGGCGTGAGCAGCATGAACCCGAGATCGGCTTTCGGCGTGGCGATGGAAAAGATCAACAAATGGGTGTCCGGTGTGGCGCGGATTTCCTGCACCAGTTCGGTGAGTCGTGTCTTGGCCTGGCGCTGCTCCTCATCGCTGTAAAGTGACCATTGGGCGTGATCGACATGATAGAACAAATGCATGACGTGCCAGCCTTCCCTGGGCACCAGTGGAGTGGTTTCTTGATTGGACATAACAATGGAATTCAGCGGCGGGCGGTAGTGATGTTCATTTCAAAAAGCTTTTTGAAGTCATCATTCAGGGAATCAACGGTCTTGGCTTCATACACCTCGATCCGCCACGGTTTGCCCTTACCCGTGCGGTAGGCGGCGTGCATTCCGACGTCATCGAATCCAGCGGTCGCGGCGACTTCGAGCTCCTGCCCGTTCTGCACCGCCCGGGTCACGGTGTCGCCGACGGACTCACCGTCGCCGTTGCGAAAAATCACACGAACGGCCGCTGAACCATCGCTGGTGGCGAGATGAATCACGGGAATGAGCACGGTGCCGCGCCGGATGATGTCAGGTGTTTTCCCCTCGATTATCGGTGTGCGCCAGTAATTTTCGGCAGAAACAATTTTAAAGTACTGGCCGTTGATCGGGAAGTCATTGGCTTTCACCCGCGTCGCTTCCGTGGGCAAACGGTTCAGTGAGAAAACAACGATGGATCCCGCACCTATCAGGAGCAGCGCGAGCAAGGCAAGCAAGCCAACCCGCTCAAGCTTCGTTAAAATCAAATGCTGCAACAAGGTTGGCGGGACGATATTTTTAAGAACGGCGGGAAAAGGCTTATCTGAATCATCCACCTTCGCCGTGATCTCCGGGGCGATAGCGGACCCCTCACCGGTGATGGGTTCCAGTGTATCAATGGGTTTATCCAGCCCAGAAGGACTTAGCTCTTGTGTTTCATCGAGCTCCGGGGCGGGTTCCGAGTCATCCCAATGATCGAGCTCGTCGAAATCACCTTTTGATTTTGAAGAAGGTGGTGGAGCCCCTCCAGCCGTTGATTTTGGCCGGATCTTGCTAACACTGGTTTCGACCCTCTCCTTGCTGGCAGTGGGTTTTGGGGCGGGCATGACCGACACCCCCTTGATGTGAGAGACTTTCAGTGGGTCGGGGCTCCGTGGCTCTGGGAAAGCGGGCAAAGGAGGTGTGACTCCGGTTGGAAGCGTTTCCGAATTTTCCGAATTTTCCGCGTTATCAAAGGCCCACAAATCGAGCTCCGTGGCGTCCTTGACGAGATCACCCAAGTTCGGGCGATGCCGCGGCGGCAGGGAAGATCCCTCGGAAGGGGAAGGTGGCGTGGGTGTCATGGTGAGCGGCTCCGTTGGTCTTAAAGTCAGGAGCCGGACTTGACCAGTGCGAAAGCCGAATCCCAAGTTCCGAAAAAATCGAGTTGCATCCGAAGCCATGCAAAGGCATCCAAGGGGTCGCAAATCCTTTTATCCATCATGGCTGACCGCGAAGACAAAAATAACGAAAACGTGACTGGCAAGTTCTATGTGGACAGCCAATGCATCGACTGCGACCTCTGCCGCGAGACCGCGCCGAACAACTTCACCCGCGCCGAAGACGAAGGGTACTCTTACGTTTTCAAGCAACCGACCAATGACGAGGAACTCGCCCAATGCCGCGAAGCCATGGAAGGCTGCCCAGTCGAGGCCATCGGTGAGGACGGCGTCGAGTAAGCGCCCCCTGCCATGAGAAAAAAACCGCGCCCCGGCAGAATCCGCGAGGAAATTCTGCGGGAGTGGCGGGGTGCGGATGAGCCAGCAGATCTCAACGCCGGGATTCACCAAGCGGCCAATTTCATCGCTGCAATCCTGCGCACCGCCGGGGCCGAGGATGGCCTCCACGAAGATGAGGTCCGCGCCACTTGGAAAGAGCTCGCCGGAGAATTCATCGCCCGCCACACCGAGCCCGTCTCGGTAAAAAGCGGTCAGCTCGTGCTCCGCGTGACCCAGCCCGCGCTGCGATTCCAGTTGGAGCAAATGAAGCCCATGCTCTTCGCCCGCATCCGCACCCAGCTCGGCGAAAATCGGATCAAATCCATCAAATTCACCCTCGGCTGAGATTCCCTATCACCATGTTTCGCAACCTCATTTTCGATTGGTCAGGCACCCTCGTGGACGATCTCGGTCCGGTCATCGAGGCAACCAACACTGTGCTGGAAACATACGGAATCGCCCCGCTCGACCGCGACTCGTTCCGTCGCAGCTTTCGCCTCCCCTACAGTGACTTTTACGCAGAGCTTCTTCCGAACATCCCGCTCAGCGAACTGGAATCCCACTTCCGCCCGGCCTTTGATGCGGCGATCACACCCGTCACCGTGCTTCCCCATGCCCGGGAAAAACTCGAATGGTGCTCCGCTCTAGGCATCCGCTGCTTCGTTCTCACCTCCATGGACACCCTCGCATTCGAGCGCCAAATGGATGATTTCGGCCTGCGCGGCCACTTTGAAGCAACCTATTCCGGCGTGCTCGACAAACGCGAGCTCATCCACCAAATCCTCGCCACTCACAACCTCAATCCCGCCGAAACCGCTTTCGTAGGAGACATGACCCACGACGTGGAAACCGCGCGCCATGGCGGGGTTTCCTCCATCGCCGTGCTCACCGGCTACAACCACGCGGAAATTCTCGCTGCTGCCCGCCCCGATCTCACCGTGCCCGATCTAGGAGTCCTCCGAACCCTGCTCGACCGCCGCCGCACTGTTACCCGCCCGATTGCCACCGTCGGCGCGCTGCTGCACGACGGCCACGGGAAAATCCTGATGATTCGCACCCACAAATGGGGCAATCGGTGGGGCATCCCCGGTGGAAAAATCGAGCGCGGCGAATCCTCCGTTGCCGCCCTCCGCCGCGAGATGCTTGAGGAAACCTGCGTCGAGCTCGATGACATTCATTTCGTTCTCGTCCAGGATTGCATCGACTCCCCCGAATTCATGCGCGCCGAACATTTTCTGTTATTGAACTACGTCGCACGCGCTACCAGCACCGCCGTCCGGCTCAATGACGAAGCCGAGGAATTCCGCTGGCTCCTGCCAGCCGATGCCCTCGTGCTCAATCTCAATCACCCAACCCGCCAACTCCTCCTGGAAGCCCTTGATCGGGGTTTGATCCCGTCTTGATTCTGATTTCCAACCGCTCGAATCTCATGTCCGATATGATCGAAATCCGCCGCCTGCGTGTCAGTACCCACATCGGCGTGCCGGACGACGAACGCGCCGAACCCCAGACTCTCCTCGTCACCGTCACCATGACCCCCGGCCAGAACTTCGATGGCCTCGCAGACGAAATTTCCCGCACCATCGACTACTACGCTATCTCGTTAGAAATTGAGGCGATCGCCGCCGACCGCCCCCGCAGCCTGATAGAGACGCTTGCTACTGACATCGCAAGTCATTTGCTAGGAAATCACCCGCTGGCCAAAGTCGCCGTCACCATTGAGAAGCACATTCTCCCGAATACCGAGTGCGTTGCCGTTCACATCGAGCGCAGCCGATGACCTTACATTCGTAAACCGTCCTTCCCTAAATTTTCCGTAAGTCGGAAAATCAATACACGTCGCGCAGATAGCGTTTTTCTTTTTTAATCTGGGCAATGTAGGCTGCGGCCTCTTCAGGCGAAAGCTGGCCATGCTCTTCAGCGACTTTGAGCAATGCCTGATCCACGTCCTTGGCCATACGCGAGGCATCGCCGCAGACATAGAAAGCGGCACCCTTTTGGAGCCATGACCACAGCTCCTCGCCGTTTTTCACCATCAGGTTCTGCACATAGACTTTCTCCTTCTGGTCGCGTGACCAGGCGAGATCGAGTTTGCTCAAGGTGCCATCCGTTAGGTAATCTTGGAGTTCACCTTCGTAAAGGAAATCCGTGGCGCTGTGGGGATTGCCGAAAAACAGCCAATTCT
Organism: Luteolibacter sp.; assembly: GCA_039933825.1. GTDB lineage: Bacteria > Verrucomicrobiota > Verrucomicrobiia > Verrucomicrobiales > Akkermansiaceae > Luteolibacter. Next base: position 901 of record JBDTNJ010000177.1, on the reverse strand, counting down.
TCCCTTTCGCACCGGTCGCCTTACGCTCTTCCAAAAAGGCGCGGAATGGGGCAATCCCCGTTCCCGGACCGACCATGATGACCGGAGTATCACCGTTTGCAGGCAAGCGGAACGCACTATTGCTATGAATATAAACCCGGGGTTTGACCCCACCACCGAGGCGGTCGGCAAAGAAGCTGGAGCAAATGCCGCCGCGTTTGCGCCCGAAACTATCATAACGGACGATGCCGACGCACAAGTGCACCTCACCGGGATGCGCACGAGGACTCGAAGCGATCGAATAAAGCCGCGGTTGGAGCTTCTTGAGGATGGAAACAAATTCCTCTCCATCCGAAAAATCCGCCGGATTAAAGCCAGAAGCGGGCAGTGGCTTGATGCGCTTGTTTATTCCTGCCGGAAATAACCAGCATTATGTGCTGGAGCAGGATCCATACGCCTTTGATAGCAGGATCAGGCTGGCTGCTATAGTGAGTATGGGAACGCTTGCGGCGCTGGTGTTTATGCTCGTAAGACGGCGCCGAGTTTTGCGGCGGAATCTATAATCTTTTTCGAGACGGTTTCGATATCCTGCTCACTCAATGTGCGGTCGGCAGCCTGCAGTGTTACGGTCAGCGCCAGCGATTTCTTGCCGGGTTCCACGCCTTTGCCCTGATAAACATCGAACAGCTGCATCGACTGGATCAGGGTTTTCTCGCTGGATTTAACGGCGCGCAGCAGATCATTCGCGGGTAGTTTTTCTTCCACCACAAAAGCAAAGTCGCGCTCTACTGGCTGATAATCAGACGCTTCCAGTGCAGGACGCGTAGCAGTTTTGCGCTTAGGCAGCGGGATGTTATCCACGAATACTTCAAAGCCGGTAAGCCTTTCCGGCGCATCCATCTCACGGAGCAGGGCAGGGTGC
>JBDTNJ010000176.1:0-5180 GCA_039933825.1 Luteolibacter sp. | reverse complement strand
GATGAAAATGCGAGGGCTCGGACCATTCGTGGAGAATTTTGACAGTCGTTAACGAAATGATCGCCGCGTTCAAGCGATTCCCTTCCTCAAATCCCGCATGCTCCATAAATGCCCCTTCGCGGCTGCGGCCGCGCCCTTAAGCATTCTCGCGCCGTCTTTCCGTTTAGGTCCGAATCTCGTCCTCGATTTCGCAAACGCCTCGTTCACGAAACTTCGGCTGCCGATCACCGCTCCGTCCGTGAAATAACGGATCCGGCACCGCAGCACCTTTCCGAACGGCATCTCGCCTTCCGTCGCGCGTTCATTTTCCGCCTCCTCCCTTGAAATTCCTTTGCGCGGCGCCTTCACCACCATTTTCCCATCCCTTCCAACAGATTCCGCAGTTTTTCCAACAGCTCCGGCCATCAGCAGTTTCCGGTATTCCCGGGCAACTCCCGCAGCCCATAACCCAGCATCCGCGCCAGCTCCGTGATGGGCGCGCAAGGCTCGCACCAACCCAGCCCGTGCGGTTTTTCCGTTGCCCTTTGGTCCGCCACCGATTGCCTCACCGTAGCTGCTCCAGCGATAATCCGCCGGATCCTCGACCATTCCCGCTCGAACCGGATTGAGGTCGATGTAGGCGGCAATCGCCTTAGCCGCCACTCCGTCCTCCACGATCACGCTCTTGAACCGATCCTCCCACAGACGTCCGGTTCGAGAATGCGCCCGGTTGAACCACTGGGTGAAACGTTGCAGCAGTCCTTTCATGAATTCTCCCAGATCCTGCATCCGGTAGGTGAAACGCTTGTAAATGGTCGCCAACGCTTCCTCCAGTCCGTTTTCACTCACATAAACCGCCGCACCGGCATCCGCCAGTTCCTTCGCCACCCCGGCGACAAACGCCTCGCTGTAAATCGCCGAAAGCCGCTTCAAAAGCACCTCCTCCGAAATCCCGCCCTCCGCCATCGGCGGCACCTCCAGCAGGAGATGGAAGTGGTTGCAAAATCGTCGGTTCCCACATGCAATATTTTTCATTCAACTCTCTTATTATCAACACAAATAGCTTTTTTGAAAAATGACGCATCCTTCGGCACCATTTTGATTTTTGACATTGATGGGCAGAAAATCACTAAAATCGCCCCAAACCAAGACGACTCAGCGGGTGTCCCCCTGCGTCCCCTTCGACCGAGAAAAACGACCCAATAACATGAAACCAACCTACTTGCTTGGAGACCACCACGGCGATTACGAAGGACTGTTCGAAAAGCTCCAAGAGAGACAGATCCGCAACGCCACCGTGATTCACGTCGGCGACGGTGAGGAGGGTTATCCGGGCTGGAATATGGCGACCGCCGAAGCTTTCAACACCCGGTTTGCTGCCCTCGGAATTGAATACCTCAGCATCCGTGGAAACCACAGCAACCCGCATGTTTTCGTCGGCAGCACAATGCTCCCCAATTTCAAACTTCTGGCGGATTACACGCGGCGGGAAATCAACGGTCAGTCATGGTTGTTTGTCGGCGGTGCCGTCAGTGTCAATCGGATCGACCGCACCGCTGGAAAGACCTGGTGGCCAGAGGAAGCCTTTGAATTCCGCCCTGAACTTGCCCGACCCGCCGACGTGCTGGTCACCCATTCCGGGCCGTCATGGATAGGTCCTTCGTGTCGGAATCCGTTTGTGGATTCCTACTGCTGCGCCGAGGCGGAATTCGGTCGAGAAACTCTAATCCAAGAACTCCGAGCCGAACGCAAAGCCCACGAGAATTTGTTCCGGGCCGTAAAACCAAGAACATGGTTTTTCGGGCATTTCCACGAACGCGCCGAAAAGACCCGCTCTGGATGCCGAACCAGAATCCTTGATTGTCATGAACTCGTTCTGCATGTCTCCAATTTGTAGGGATCTCGATGACAGCGCATGATATACTACAGCAGTTCTTCCAATTCTTTGAGCAACCGTTCCGCGTCCTCCCAAGATTTTCGATTTTGGATCACGGTTTTCAACAGCTCAAAGCGCTCGACGCGTTGTTGGGAGCGTGTCGGGCGATCTTCTTGCCCGTGGTCCGGGTGAAGGATTTCAAAAACAGCATCCACCACTTCGCGGGCGGTGGGTTGCCCAGCCGCTTTGCTAACTGCCGCATGCCAAGCTTGTTTCCTCATTTCGGGATCGTCCAACCGCTGGAGAGGGCGAACCTGTGATTCCGAAACCGGGATCGAATCGTTACCAATTGGTAACGACTCCGCCAGTTCCCCGGCAATCCGAGATGCTTCAACAAGGCGGTGAGCATGGGGTTTTGAGATCCCTGCCACCTTGCGGCAATAACCCTCCCATGTGCCATGGGTGCTGGCTTTCCAAAGCTTTCGGTCGTGAATCTCAGCCAACGCCTTTCCGGTTTCCATGAATGCTGCCACTCCCTTCCGAACCACCTTATCCAACCGCTTAAAATCGGACGTATCCAAGGGCGACAACTCTTCCACCAAAGGTTTGTTGGTTTTATGACGGCGGCGGGGTTCGTCGGAAACCACCAGCTCCTCGACACGATATTGGTGAAACTGACGTGGAAATTCACGGGTTCTCAAGGATGGCTCCCACTCGTCCCAGTCGCCACCGTGATCGTTCCGGAGTTTGAAAACCTCCCCGTTTCGCGAGGGATTGCGACCCAGTTGTTTGAGGAAGAAGGCCACGCCGTTTTTTCGGCAATGTTCACGCAATTCCTCGGCCCATTCCACGGCAAAGGGCCGGGTGAAATCAGCCGAACCGCTTTCCCCGCCAACAATGACCCAATCAATTCCGGTGAGGTCGAGGTTCTCCGGCGGAATCCGTTCCCAGAGCGGTTCCAACGACAGGCCACGCACCGCCGCCGTGACCTCACGAAGTTGATCGATCCGCGCCAGTGTGGCGGGGCCAGTGACCGTGGTCATCGGACAAACATTCTCCGGAAATCCACCAACTTGGTCAGCGAATTGCGCCATCCGTTCCGGGCGCTTCGTCAACCACAACCAAAGGTGGTTCCGTCCCTTCTCGGAACGGATCGCTGGCATCACGTCGGATTTTAGGAACGGAAAATCCCCCTTGGCGCTCAGCGCATCGCCCATGTCGCTTACAAAAATCATCCGAGCCAACCTGTCCTTCCACGGGCTTGTCGCGTCGTGGCGACCCAGCAGATCCGGCAGCAGGGCCGTCTCGGCCATCCGCCCGGAAAAGCGTGTCACGCTCTCGAAAATAGGAGCATGTCCTTTGTGAGAACTTTTCGTTGGATTGGTGATGCTGGCGCCTCTGATAAAGTGAAGCGTCGCGGCGTAGCAAGTGATCGCCTTACGAATCGCCACGCTAGCCGCAGTTGCCGCCGCCACCCCATGATCACGGGAAACATGCTCGGCAAACTGATCCCGTAAATTCCAGATATTGGTGGTGTTGACCGTCCGCTTGTGGCCGGGGCCAGGGGTTTCGATTTTAGAAAAGCAATCGTCTACGAGAGCCTTGTAAATGCCGCCACTGTCGATTCTCGCACCAGCAGCTGCGACGGCCGTGTTGATCGCACCGAGAATCTCTTTTGGATTTGGAAAGAGTTCGCAACCCCCACAACCCATGATCGGGTTGACCGTGGTGTCGCACCATTGGATATCGGTAATTTTGGACATAAGGGAAAGTGAAAGGCGGGCCGCGCCGCCTGTAAGCATTACAGGTTTCGAGGTTATCAATACTGATTGTCGAGACACAAAAAATCCACGTTGGAATTTCCTCTTTGGCATTGGGAACCCGAAACCAATCCGCTTCAAAAGTCACTGGCCGATTGCCGGTCCCCACGCGCACGAGGGTTTTGCCGCCTCCAACGCCTCCACGCGGTTGGAAGCCTTTTGGTTGCTGGAAAAAACGTGGAGGCGGCAGGGAAGATTTTGACGCCTCCATGCCGCCTCCACCGCCTGATCGCGTGCGCGTGCGCCCGTAACTAGCTCTCCTACGGAGAGCTAGTGCCGCCGTCCACACCACCGCCGGAACAAGACTCCGAGGAAAAGCGGTTCAGCGATTTCCATGATTGGATAGCACCCTCTCGGAGCGTTAATCCACCCCAACCCCGCTGACGGTTGTTGCGGGAATAATCGCGACAACAGCTCCGGCTGACATTTTTAACGGGACCAACCTGCCCACTCTCCACGTCGCTCTTGAGCCAGCCAAGAATCGCCTTTGACAGCCGCTCACCGAATTCCTTTAGGGTAATCGTCTCCTCGGGATTCAGACTCTGCCAAATCAGAAACACCTCGGACGTGGAGACGTAGCAGGATGGAGCAACCTCCAGCACACACCGAACCCAACCAGCCAGAGGATCTTCCGACGCAACCAACCGGGTTCCCGGCCAGGGCAGCCGTTGCAATTCTTTAAAAGTATCGTCAATGAGTTTTGCGGCATTGCCAGCAGAAGGGTCAATCAAACCCGCCAACAGCAAAAATCGGGAGACGCACTCCCGCGCCCAATCATCGCCGATGATCTCGCCCCGCTGACACCACGCCCCGGCATCACGCGTCAGGACGAATACACAGGCGGTGAGCCAAGCTTCCCGCGCTGGGCGAAATGCGGGCCACGTTGGAGGTAGCCCCAGCCACGCGAGCACATCGGAGGGAACACACGGCGGCATCACGTCATCGCCAACGTTCCATGGATCTTTTCCAGACAATGCCATGGCCTTTGCAAGCGCCTCGGTGAGGTCGCTGGCGTCAGGCTCAATAGGCGAGTCCAACCATTCTTCAAGAAGCCGTGGAGCTCTCGGAGAGACCGATACAGGAACCATTGTCGGCGGTTGCAACAGCCGGTGCATTTCCAAGTGGATTAGGTGAACTAGATTTGTAGAGTCAGTGGTGGACGGGTCGATCAGTCCGGCCATCCGCAAAAACGAAGCCACGGATTCGCGTGCCTCGTTGTCGCCGATGATCTCGCTACAACGCCACCAGGTCGTATCGTCCCGGGTCAGGGCGAATACACAAGCGGTCAGCCAGGCTTCCCGCGCCAGTCGGACGGGCGGCCACGCCGGAGCGCGTTCCAGCCACGAACAAACGCTTTCAGGAACACGGAAGGTTGTCACGTCGTCACCAACGCTCCAAGGATCATTCGCGGCCCCCGACATGACCGTTGCCAACGCATGGACAAGTTCATCGACACGGGGGTTCAGGGGCGAGTTCAGCCATTCTCCAAGCGATTCCGGACGCGG
>JBDTNJ010000175.1:0-11986 GCA_039933825.1 Luteolibacter sp. | reverse complement strand
CCGGCCACCACAATCATAGCTTAGCCCCTGGCCCGAATTTCGGGGTCCGCCTCATGGATCCCAGGTGAGGACAGGGCCAAATCCGCTTTCGTCCTTCCCGAAGTCCTGAAGTCTGTTACCAAAACGTTGCAAGATGCCTCCAGATTCCTCCCAACCCTTCCTCCGCGAGCTCGATATGAATGGAGCCCAGCGATATGGACGACTCCCAAACGTCGACCGGAGCGTCCGTGCGGGGGCACGAAGCAAGCTCTGGCCCGCCGCCGTCCGTCTCCGCACCAACCTGGACTTGTTCCGATACCGGGGAGCTGCTGCCGACGCTGCCGACTACTGCAATGCGTTTCCAATGAAGGGGGCACAGGCATCGAGCCTGTTTCTTCATGAGATTCTTCAACCCAAAGCCAAAATGGGTATGTTCCTTTGCAGGCAGAGCTCATGGCCTCGGGGCGTCCATTTGAGACATGAGCAGGCCGTCCGCTGGGTGAGGCTGCGGCGGAATCAGCCGAATCAAAGCAATTCCAACTCCTGGCTGCTCGCGGCGATGAACATGACCATCCGCGGCTTGCCCCGGCGTATTGCAACGACGACGGGCAACGACTTCAACTTCGGCAATGAACCGGCCAATTCCTTCACTCAGGACCAGCAACCCGAACCTCCGCGCGGACTACGTGATGGCCAACCCGCCCTTCAACATCAAGGAGTGGTGGGACGGCAAGCTGGAGTGGGACGCCCGCTGAAAATACGGCACGCCGCCGCAGGAGAATGCAAACTTGCTTGGCTTCAGCACATGCTCCATCACCTCGCACCGGATGGCTCATTGGCCCTGCTGATCTGGAAATATTCAACATCTTCAGATTTACCGGACAGAATTTCGACTTGGGAAAATTGAGTAACTTATGAATTCAAAATCTTCAAATGAACCTCGCACTAAGCTTTCTGATAATGAATATCTGAAATGCATGGAACAGACACTGGGCTTTCTGGAAATACATGCATCGATCCGAAACAAAGAGCTTCGTGGAGTTACGGGCATCAATTACGATCAAGCGATTGCCTTTTTCAACCGTTCGATTTCGGAGGGTCGGCTATTACGCATGGGCCATTCAAGTGGAACTCATTACGTTCTTCCTCATGATGCCTAATTGCTATGTATGTCTCGGATCAAATTTTTTCAACTTCCTCAAGCATCTGAGTAAATTCAAAATCAAGGGAACGTAAGAGCTCTGCTTGATTCTCCACCATCAACGAAATTCGATCCCGAGCATCAATAAGCCCGTCTGGGATAGGTAAATCAAGTAAGGTTTCACTATTAAATCGAGGGTGATGTCCGCCTTCTTGGGAAGCTGCAAAAACTTGCTGCGGCGCGGGAGATAGTAAAAACGGAACAAGGAACGCGATGCTCGCGCTATCAATCGAGCGTAAGACATAAAATTCCGTACTGCACATGATACTTTTCTGGGGTGATTTACCCTGTAATGATTCAGGAATGAACGCTACTTGGCGCAAATAGGGACGTAACCGTGATATTATGACATCTCGTGCGATGACCTCTTTCTTGTTGCTTTTAATGGATGGATTTGAAGTATTTCTCGGATTAATTCTTACAAATCCTTCAACGGCATGCGTTGTGTCGAGTATTATGCAATCTTGATTCGGCTGTGGAGCTACGTGCTTACTTGAAATCGAAGCAACATCGCGAACTCTGATGGTTCCCTTCTGGCTAGAAAGACGGCGAGGATCGTAGCGCTCTGGAGAGAGGATGAATCCTTGGTCAAGATCGTTCGAGAATATTGTTGTATGGTAGGCCATTTACCAGTCGATGTTCTGAGTTGTTTTGAATTGATGAAAACTTTCGACTACCTCTGCAAAATCGTGATCTATCCGGTCCCAATGAGAGCAAAGATGTTGATCAGGATTGCGAGTGACTAATTTTCCTTTCGCATCTTTTCCGCTGCGAGTCGATACCTGAAATAAAATTGGATCATTAGTGACTTTGCTCAAAGCATCACGGCGTTTCTGGCAGACAATGATCGACGTTTTTTGGTGGGTGTGCGGCAAGAAGGTTTCTCTCGCCAGGCCGATGACGGAAATAACACGAGATTTTTTCATTAGCCATTCTCTAACGTGAGCAAAGCTAAGAGCTCCTACTTTATTATGAGGGACAACGATAGCGAGGCGACCTCCAGGTTTGAGGAGTTGGATGCAACGCTCTATGAACAACACATCTCTTTCTGTGCGGCGATTTCCTTTGGCAAGTTCGTATCCTTCGAGCGTCTCCTTCTCAGCTATTTCGCCAGCAAATGGCGGATTCGTAACAATTATATCAAAGCCTTTGAATCTAGGGATCAAGGCAGCCAGAGTATCTTCTAGATTTAAAGGTGCCTGCTTCAGCAATGGGTCTCCAAGCTCGGGCTGGCCGATGGGCTTCAGAAGGGAATTCACTCTATAAATGTTGGCTTCTGGGGCACCGGCAAGAATAAGCAGAGCTTTGGCGGTCTTAGTTGCTTTGGCATCAAAATCCGTTCCCCAAACTTTGTTCTTTGCATATTCAGGAAGATTAATCTCAGGATGTGACGTTTTTATGTGACGCAGCGCATGGAAAAGAAATCCTCCGGATCCACAGGCGGGGTCAAAGATGAGTTCGTGTGGCTGGGGGTCGATTATTCGTATGCAGCATTCGATAACGTGTCGTGGTGTAAAATATTGTCCCTTTGCTCCTTTGCTAGCATTCGAGACAAGAAATTCGAAAGCATGATCAAGAGCCTCGAAATCTGCCCCGCAAATGTTGACTCCGTTAAATACGTCGAGACATGTACCTAAATGCTCCGCCTTCAATTTTATTTCGTAGCTCCGATCCAAAATTCCAGGCCATGTTTTCAGGGCTTCCGCCAACAGACGGTTGAATTCAAGTTTCAACTTTTCCGAAGAACCGGCCCCTCGAAATACCGGAGAATCAAGCTGGTGAACTTCGCAAAAAATTTTTGCCACCAGCATTTTGAAGATTTCGTCAAAGGCATCCTCGCCGGAGTGCGCCATCACAAGCTCCTGTAGGCGCTCGACAATAGAGGATATGTCTGAAGGGCGTAAAGCGTGACGTTTGGCCATGCGCGACGCTGAACAAGGCTGATTATGATGTCAAGACGCTTGTCGCGAAATTCATCAAAATCCCAATATGGGATGATTATTGCCCGAGTCAGGCTCCATGATGGATTCTGATTCGTGCAGGCTATTCATTTCACTGATGAGGACAGAATTTTTCTCTCCTCCCGTCTCCGAGCAGCGCGTCAAAAGGCGGGGCTTACGCAGGAAGGATTGGGTAATTTACTCGGAAAAGGGCAATCGTATGTCGCTAAGTATGAGACGCGAGAAAGAGACCTTGAGTTTTTCGAGGTTCTTGCTCTTTGCCATGCATTAGATACCAAGCTGAAGGAGCTTGTTTCGACAGATTTGCACAGACTCCTTACAGGAGAGGGCGGTGACGTATGAAGCGGCAGAAAGCGATTACGGTGTCTCCCTCGCGGATTTCGGATGATGATTTAAGCATCTTATCCAAAATTATTTCGCCTCTTTTAAACGTCCAGTTTCACGTGCTGCAACTGCCATCGGCCGTTCTTGCCGGTTTTGAACCGTCTCAGATTGGTTCTTTGGTAGGAGTTTTAATGGATGCCTGTATTCCGCAACTGGATCAAATTTTGGATCCCAAAACGTTTCAATCCGTTGGATTGAAAAAGCACGCGGGCATTTTAAAAGACCGGGAAGGCTATCCGGATTTCATTCATGATTCCGGATTTCGACTGGAACTTAAATTGCTTTATGTTGACCCAACAGGAGTGGTGATGAAAAAGCCGGCTACTCCGCGTGAACCATCGGCCCGATTGACCCAAAAGGTAACTCTAAAGAATGTTAATCCATCCAAGGATGCTCTTTTGGTAATTGCCTATCAGCTCCAACCAATTCCAGATGCTCCACATCTCTTTGCACCCACAATAATCGACATTGGGGTTTTCTCCATGATCGAATGTATTGATGCTAGAGACGCCAGACTTCTCAGCAAAGGTGGTAAATGGTTTGGTGATTACGAGACTCCCGCGGTAGTCAGTAAACGTGGCAGAGTAAAATTGAAGGCACGAAAAAAACTCAACGATTCCCAGTATGGTCGCAAGGAATCGGAAGGATATGATTATAACGAAGACACTAATTTCGGTAAGCTTGCCCGGACACCGTATCCTCCGTTGAATGCCTTTTTACGAAAATATGGTTGGAAGAAGATACTTGTGAGCGATGACGAGGCAACTCCATCTGATCTTGAAGGCAGTGAACTTGAGAAGGAGATGGGCGGAGCCGATACGGGCACCGTGATTGCCCCGTCGGGTAGACGATAGTCGAGGACCGAGAAGACCTCATTTCTGATTGAATTCGAGAATTCGTTGGGAGAATTGAGCTTGTCGCACTCGTCCAAACAGATGATCCCACGGTCATTTGCGGTCAGCCAACGGACTAGCGAAACGCTGGTTGGGGTTTCACCGCGGGCACCGAGAGGGAGCCAGTTAGAAAAATTTTCGTGCCAGATCCCGATTTTCGCGCGCGACGCTAGCTCGCGGACGATGTGGGTTTTTCCAGATCCGGAGGGTCCCACGATGAGAGTATTGGTACGGGGTTTTAAAGGTAGCGATGATCGAACACCGCACGTGGCGAGTTGCAGGATCGGCTGTAATTGAAATACAACCTGCCGCTGCCCCGGAGATAGGATGGTGGGGGTGGGTTTCATGCTGCGTCGTTGGTGGGAAGGTCATGATTGCGGTCGGCCGGTCCTTCGAGCCAGACCTCACGGTGATAAACTCCGAATAACCGGCTCCTCTTCTTGGTTGGATCGTCGCTCGTTCTAAAGCGCACCAGGACACATTTTCCAGAGGCGGTATTTCTCGGGGAAATACGAAGGTCGCTGATTCTGCACTCGTGTAAGGACTCGAGGATGGCGGTGACGTGGATTTTGATACGTTGGATGGAATGATTTGGTAGTTTGCTGTTCATGCGATTTCCCCGGCAGGCCCCGCAAAACCACGGATCGGAAACGGAGTGGTTGCGGGCCAGTCGGCTGTATCGCGAATGCGCTCATCATCTGTTCTACGGGGGCTCTGCTGTTGCCCGACTTCTCCGGCTTCTTGCGTGGTGCGGCCTTGTCATGGCTGGCGGCAGCGATGAAGTAGCCGTCGCTGGCATGAAAATCGAAGTCTTCCAGACACTTGAAAGCGGCGAAGGGATCTGGCAGGGACCGACGCATGTGGGCTTGGGCTTCCGCGAGAATTTCGCTGAGCAGAGCAAGTAGCCGCTTGCTCTTGAGGCTCTCGAAGAAGGTGGTCGGGAGGATCTCGGTGCCGTGGCGGTCCGCGAGATGCTGAAGAAAATCCCGTCCGCTTTGAAACAAGCCCAGGCAACGGAGGGGATTGGCCAGTCATGGAAGTGAGACCGAAATCGGTGAAAGGATGGAATGGAAGATGGCCTTCCGGGCGGCTTCGATATGGGTGGAGAGTTCGTACTGCGCAGGGCTTTCGGTCAAAAATTGTGCGAAGTCCTGAGGCATAGTTTTCATGGGTTCGGCGATCACGTGTTGCTGATCGAAATGCCAGTTTCGCTGGTGGATGAGTTGGATCACCTGGCGGGACAGGTAAGCCGCCTTCCACATCGGGAACTTAGGGAGGGAAAGATTGGGGAGAGGCGTGAGGCGGTGGGAATCCCAGAATCGAAACAAGCCTTGGTCGAACCAGATACCAATTTCCCTGAATGAAGTCGTTGATAGAGCCGCCCCCCATGATCCCGGCTCACTCGGATGCACCGGCATGAGTGCCGCGATCGAGGAGGCGCGCGGGATGCCGGCGTTTTGAATTGCTTCAAACATAGGGTGGTCGGCATCGAACCCCGCCGGGACATCAATGATTAGAAATTTGTTTTCCGCCTGTGCTTCCTCGGCAATCCGAATGAGCTCGTCTGGAAGCGCGGATTCGTTTTCGCCGGGAAACGTGACGCCGGGTTCTCCCAGCCGCCGAAGATCGGATCCGATGTCAGGATATCGGTGTTGATGATCGAAGGTCGCGAGGATGGCCGGGATTCCCGACAACCCGCAAGCGACATAGGTTTCCCATGCCAACATGGAACCCCCGCATCCTGCGTAGCGACTCGTGACCACGGCGACGTGGAATCCGGTACGGAGAGTGTGTTTCGGGTGGGGTGGGGTTAATTTGTGTTCGATTGGAACCGAATCAAAATCAGGGAAATCTGCGTTTGGCTCGAACAGTTGCCCTTGGTTCTGGTTGTCGTGGTGAGTTTGGGTGGATGATCTGGTTTTCATGCAGCGTTGTTTTCGGTCAAGAAGCCCGCGGAAGCGCAAGCGTCCGGGGGCCGACCGAATGAAGGGAATTTACCGGCAGACGCTGGTGTTAACCGAGTTGGGGTGGTGCGCCGCCAAGGATTTCGCGACCGGCCTTTTCATCAGAAATGCTGCCTGATACGGCGTAGATCGTTCTGATGATGAGGCACTGGCTTTACCTTGCGAAATTAGTTCGCTGGCGAGGTTGGCGGTTGGCTGCCGGACTCGGCGATGATTCGGTGGAGCAGGTCGTCCGCGTCTCCGCCCAAAAATGTCCGCGCGGCGATTATGGCGATCAGGGCCTGTGCGAGAGGTGCGTCGAGCCCACTGAGGGTGTCGCAAAGACCGACTTTGTTTTCCCCATTCCAGCAAGACCAGAGGATGATCTCGATTTTCCGGGATTGTCCGCTTCGGTGGCGGATGGCGGCAACGAGGATGGGGGTGGCGTCGATCAGTTCGGCGCGTGCCTTATCGGCGAAGATTTTGTGGAGTCGGATTGCCGCGGTAAGCGCGGCGAGTGGATTTGGATTTGGATTTGGATTGGTTGGGCTTGCCATGGTGACTCCTCGGATTGCCGAAGGGGCCTCCCCAGCAATGGGGAGGCCCCTGGTGCAATGTAGGCTTTGCCGCTTGAGTCATCGCGAAAGTCGATGGAACTGCCTCCTTGCTCCACCGGCGTCTGGATGGCGCGGTGCGGGTGCCTCGTTTCCCATGAATCGGAAAGCTCTGAAATCGATTAAAATCATACCACTTGTAAATAAGTGGCATGGTCCTGTATATTCTTCCCCGTGAAGGCCGTCTCTTCCAAGCAAATCGTGAATCTAGCCCACCGCAAGGTGGTGCGGCCTCGCGATGTGAAAAGCCGGGTGCAAATTTCCAAGCTCGTTGACGATGGCGTCCTGCAACGAGTCGGGCGCGGGCTGTATGTTTCAAATAAATATCCGATGACGGAGAACCATTCGCTGGTGCTTGCCGCCAAGCGCCATCCGAAGGGAGTGGTTTGCCTTCTCTCCGCCGCTCAGTTTCACGGCATCACGCTAGAAATGCCTCCTGCCGTTTGGATGGCATTTCCTCGTGGCAAAAACGTCCCGCAACCCGGCGACATTCCCATCAAACCGGTCAAGATTTCAGAGTCGGCATTTGAATTTGGCATTGAGACGCACCTTCTGGAAAACACGGAAGTTCGAATTTACTCTGCCGCCAAAACCGTGGCGGATTGCTTCAAGTTCCGCAGCCAGGTCGGAGTTTCAGTCGCGGTTGAAATTCTCCGGGAAGCATGGAGTCGCCGCAAAGTAACAGCGGATGAACTGTGGGACGCGGCCAAGGCGTGCCGGATGCTCAACGTCATGCGCCCTTACTTTGATTCCCTCCTGTGAAAAAAGTCCGCCCCCTTACGAATATTTCCGCGTCGGTCCGGGACCGATTGCTGAACCTGCGCCGTAGCTCCGGCAGGGAATACCAACGGCTGATGATCCAGTATGCGCTAGAAAGATTGCTTTACAGGCTATCTGTTTCGGAACACCGGGATCATTTCCTGCTCAAGGGGGCGATCAAACAGTTGCAGGTGGCGTGGTTGGAACGGTTGCGGCCGCAGAATCTTCGACCTTGTTGAGGGACCGCATCCCCGATTTGAGAATTTCAAGAAACGTGTGATTCCGGCACTCCGCGTCTCCGATGATCGCATCAAAGGAGATGACGTAAGTCGGAGTGGGAACGGTGCTCCCATCGGGTCGCCGGGTGAGGTACTCGTTGTAGAAAACCCGGCCTTTGGAGAACATGGGGACAAATTTCTGTTGGAGCAGGGTTTCCTCCATCTCGGCGTTGATGTGGATCACGGCATAGTACCAAATGCGTTGCACGTTTGGGCAATGAGCCGCGAGTTTTCGCGCACGCGCCAGTAGCTGATTGATCACAAACTGGTTGTCTTTCTCTTTATCCGTGATCCTTTTCAACTCCACTACCACGACATCCACAGCTTCGATCTTTGCTGGATCAGCCGAAAAAATCATTGTGATGTCCGGGCGACCGTCGTCCTTCAGCGGCGCGTCTTCGAGGGTGATCGCTTCGATTACCGAGTCCATTCGAGCCTCGCTGAGGATAGTCCGGAAGCTCATGAACTTATCGTCCAGGAGCCAAGCGTTGTTCCGGTAAATGTCGTTGATGAATTCGTCTTCATGAAACTGCTCATATCGGGGCGCGATCAGATTGTGGATCTCTGCCTCCGTGTTCGCTGCCGTCATCTCTTTCATCCTGCGGATGATCAGGTCCCGGTAGAGGATGTATTCAGTGAGAGAGCGGGACGAGAGCTCAAGGGATTTTTCATAGGTTTCCTCATCGAGTGTTTCAGCCTGAAGGACTTCTTTCTGGGTCTTGAAGAACCGCCTTTGTGCGATGTCGAGAGCCTCGTCCTTGTCAATCAAGCCGACGGTCGTTTCCTCGAAAAATCCGAGCAGGTGGGGGAACTTATCCTCGAACTGTTCTTTAGTTGCCTCGTTGCGTTCACCAATCTGGGCGATTTCTTCGATGAGGACCTTGCCGAGTTCACGCTGGAGCACCCTCCGGAGTTCCGGCTCGGAAATACTATCGGGTAGAACCAGCCTCTGGCGAGCGGTGTCTGCGGTGCCATTAAAGAGTTTCGAGAAAAACAGGCAGAGCACGGAGTGATCCGCCGGAATTGAACTCGGCTGGATGAGGTTGATCGGGATGGTTCGGCCATCGATGCTGGCCGCTGTCAGGATTCTCCGAGGCCCCATTCCGGATCTTACCTGATAGAGCATTTCAATTCCTTCGAAAGCATCGAGGGTGGGGTCCGTGATGTGGACCTGTTTGAGGTCCGGTAGGTCCGCAGGGGTGATTGTTTCATCCGTGGTGAAAAAATCCTTATCGTCCCTGGTTTCCTCTGTCTCCAACTCCAACCGGATGAGAAATGGTTCCTCGCACCGCCGCCGTTCGACGAGGGTTGGCAGGAATTGTTCGATGATGCGATCCTTGAGTGTGCCGGGCTTGATGTCGTCATACGACTTCAGCCGTCGGCCATTGAACTGCGTGAAACGAAGGATGGTGAGCTGAGGTTCCGCGGCTGGAAGAGTGGATGTTTGTGATTCGCCTTTGAAGTGCTCGGAGAATAGGAATGTCCGACGCTGATCGCCCCAGGTGCTGTCCACCTCGACGCGGTCGAAGTAGTTGAGATAGACAAGACGACCGAGGCCCTTGTGGTCCGCGTCCCGTGGTTTCAGGAGACGGCAGAATCGATCAAAACTCGCATCATCGAAGCCGCCGCCGTTGTCGGTGATCGTGAACCGGAGGGTTTCGGACGCAGTGTAGGCGTCGATTTCGATGCGGATCGTGACCTCGGTGGCTCCAGCATCGAGAGCATTTGCCAACGCCTCGAACAAAACCTGAACCAGCGACGGGTTCGGGAAGAAGAATTTGATGGCACTGGAGGTTTCGATGTCCATTTCAACTGATACGGAAGTAGGTTTGGATTGCGGTCCGCAGCGTGGCGGGCTTTAGGTTTCCTCCAAGCGTTGCTTTGAGCGAGGAGAGAATTGCTTGCCAGTCTGGGGAGCTTTCAGGGAACGCAGCGATAAAACGCGCCACATCGTCACGAATGGTTTGTGAGAGTTCCGGTCCTGCGGTGCCTGGAAGGGTTCCTGCGAGCCGGAATACATCCGCGCGGTGCTTTGCGATATTTTTGAAATCGATGGGTTCTCCCTGTGCCAGGCGTTTCGTCAGATCCAGCCAGGCATGAGCCTTCAATGGGATCAACGCCGTTGCCGTAGCGAAGGCAATACCATCGCGATCTTCCGAATGTTCCCGGATCAAGGCATAGTAGGCGTCGTCAACGAGAATGGCCGACAGGCTGTGGACCTCTTCATTGGCGGGGATTGGAACGATGCCCTGATCGTCCCTCAGTAAGATCCCATCCGGCACCCGGCTGAAAATTTCAAGCATGGCGGGGAATCTCGCGTCGGCAGGCTTGGCGAAGCGGTAGAGAATGGGGTCTCCGCCTTCGTTGCGTTGGCGGATTTCGTATCCGCCATCGTCGATGAATTTCCGCATGGCGGCAACGAAGTCAGGGTTCACGGCTTCCAGTAGCAAGACGATGTCGAGGTCCTTGGTGGCACGGAACTCCAGCCCCTGGCGGGTGAACCAATCGTCGCAGGCCGCTCCGCCGATCAGCACCAGCGAGCCGGGGAAGTCGCGGAAGCGCTCGCGGAATGTGTCGAGTCCCTTGATCATGCCCAATTGACCTCCCCGATGAGCTGTTTGAGCTGCTGTTGTATCCGTTCATCGGCGGAATCACGCATACTGAGATAGAGCGAGAGGGAATCGACGGCTTCGCTCCCGCCAAGTAGGAGCGGATTGTAACCCCAGGACTCCAGTTGGACGTTGGCGTCGTCGGAACTTGGACAGCCGCGAAACACGCCCATTTCGAGATTGGCGCGATAAACATCGTGCATGAGAGCCCAAGTAGGCAGACGGTCGTCCTCGATCATCGTGCGACGGCTCAGCGCGGTCAAACCCGCGACGACGGCGGGGTAGGCGGGCTGATCCCAGCGAATCCACCGGATTTTCCGGACCGGCGAAGACAGGAGCGCTTCCGCCCGTTGCCAGAGAGATCGTCCTTTCCCCGAAAACTCCAGCACCATTGAGCGGCCGGCGGAGATTGCGCGGCAGAGTTCGGCGGCTTCCATTTCGTCCTTGGCGCGGCTGATCATCATGGCGGAGTAACCCACTTTCCCGGCGATTTCCCGGAGGGGGATGCCATCCAAGGATTCACGAAGTAAATGGAAAAGGAGAATGCATTGAGTCGCGGGCGTCAGTGATTTTCCCGCCGCTGGTTGGATTCGGGCGAAACGCTCGCGAAGGTCCACCATCAGGAATGGCAGGAATAGCTGGGTGCCGGGGACGATGAAAGGCACCCCACCGTGGACCATCCGATTCCGGGCATAGGAAGCGATGGACGGAATGACGATGACCACCGGTTCCCCGAGCTTCTCGTGCAGGATATTTGCGTGGGAGCCATATTCAGCCGGTGAGCCGGACTCCCAATCCGTGGCCTCAAGGGCGAGCAGGCATTTTTTCCCGAACAGCCGAATGGTATGGATACGGTAGCGCTCCCGAAGGAACAACGGCAGTCCAGCCGCCCGTTCCACAGCCACCCGCTGTAGATCCGGTGGTTCTCCAGTGATCGACTGCAAGTAGTCGATCAAACGCGTTTCGAGTGCCGCCATGCGTTCGTAACTAAAAAGCGCACGATAAATTTGTCAATGATATTGTGCGAGATGGCGTTACGATAAGCGGCTGCGATTTGAAAATTTCGAGATCGTCGCGAGGTTCGTCGCAAACTTCCTCAGTTTCCTCATTTCAGCAATTCATCACATTTGGTAACCGCACAAAATCTGAGAATGCGCTTCTGTGCAAAATCATTGCAGCGGTCACGGTGACTAATGCCCGCGTCGGGCCGTGCCAAACCCAAATTGGGTTGATGGGCACGGATCGAGGCGCGGGGACCGGATTTTGACCGCGTGCCGCCGCATGGCGGCGTGGTCAAATCCGGGCGACGATCCGCAGCGCGGTCCAGCCATCGGGCGGACCTTGTCGCGGCGGAGAGGAGCGGGA